>CAZOKL010000112.1:0-6469 GCA_964580305.1 uncultured Bacteroides sp. | reverse complement strand
TCTGTACCTGCTTCTACATTTTGCCGTTACGACGGCCTCCGTTTGTCACTGAAGGGAAAGGACGGATGTTAGTCCAAATCTACAACAGTTATACCTGCTCCGCCAAATTGTGCATGCTCGTCTTGAAGATGCCGTACGCCGGGGACTGTCTTTAAGTAATCACGGATGAGGGTGCGCAAGATACCTGTTCCCGTACCGTGGATAATGCGCACTCGGCTGACACCCAACAGAATGGCATCATCAATGAAGTAGGTCACTGCTTGGAGAGCTTCGTCGCCACGCATGCCGCGCACGTCAATGTTTTGTTTGAATTGTAGTTTCTTCTCATACACTTGTTCTTGAGTATGGGTGCTTACGAAAGAAGAAGCTTGCATTACGGTGTTGTTGTGGGAAGATTCTGCACGTTCCAATCGGTCGAGTTTCACTGTCGTTTTGATGACGCCGAAGACCACGGTAGCATTCTTTCCGCTCATGTCTTGCAATTCGCCCACAGATGTCTGTCCCTTAATACGTACTGTGTCACCTGGTTGTAACGGACGTTCAACTCTAGGCTGTGATTCTGTCAGCACGTCTTTGGCGCGTTTCTTGCGTTCTTCCCTACGGCGTTGTTTCTCTAGCAGTTGTTCCATTTTGCGGGCTATATTCCCTTCATTCTGCTGCTTTTCAAATTCCTTGATCGTTTCTTTGAACTCGTTCAACTTCTGACGTGTTATATGTGTCTTATTCTTTTCGGCTTGCGCTTCCTTGATGGTGCGAATAGTGTTTTCAATACGAGCATTCGACTCCTCAAGCAGGTGTTGAGCGTCTTCCTTTGCTTTGTTGATAATTTCCTTTCGGTTTTCGTCCAGTTCTTTCAGTTTTGCCTCATAGCGTTCGATAGTTTCTTCCATTTGCTTTTCGCGGCGACGAATATTCTGTCGTTTGGTTTCCCAATAACGTTTGTCACGTACAACATCTTGCAAATATTTATCAGCATTGATGTATTCGCGCCCCACGATGTCCGAAGCGTCAGCAATTACATCTTCCGGAATGCCTATTTTACGGGCTATTTCCACAGCAAAAGAGCTTCCCGGATTACCTATCTGAAGCTGGAAAAGTGCCTGCATATGGTGACGGTCATATAGCATGGCACCATTGACCACACCCTCATGACTGTCAGCGAAGTGTTTCAGATTCTGATAGTGAGTAGTGATGACACCAAATGTTCGTTTGTCATTGAAACGTTTCAACATAGCTTCAGCCATTGCTCCTCCGATTTGTGGCTCCGTGCCACTGCCAAACTCGTCAATGAGGATAAGGCTACGGTGGTCGCAGTGTTTCATAGTATTCTTCATGTTGAACAGGTGTGAGGAATAAGTACTCAGGTCGTTCTCGATGCTCTGCTCGTCACCGATGTCAATGAAAATACTTCCGAATATGCCAGCACGACTGCATTCGTGTAGGGGAATTTGCATACCGCATTGGAGCATGTATTGCAGCATACCCACAGTTTTTAGGCAGACTGATTTTCCACCGGCATTCGGGCCGGAGATAATAAGGATTCGTTGCTTTTCGTTCAGCTTGATATCAAGTGGTATGACCTTTTTCCCATGCTTGGCTAGTGACTGTTGTAACAATGGATGGATAGCCGAGATCCAGTCGATGACTTGTGTGTCTTCTAGCACGGGCTTGATCGCATGAGTCTGTATAGCATAGCAGGCTTTGGCACGAATGAAGTCCATATCGGCCAGGAACTCGTATGACTGCAATATTTCAGGAATAGAGGGACGCACAGTGTTCGAAAACTCAGTTAGAATACGGATGATTTCACGTCGTTCTTCACCCTCGAGTTCACGGATACGATTGTTTGCTTCCACCACTTCGGCCGGTTCGATGAACACGGTTTTTCCCGTGGCTGACTCGTCGTGCACGATACCGCGAATCTTGCGCTTCATGCTAGGTATTACAGGAATGACTAGTCGACCGTCACGCATGGCAGGGGTGACATCTTTGTCCACATAACCTTCTGCCTGTGCCGAGCGTAGGATTGCATTCAAGCTACGCGAGATACTGTTCGTGGTCGAAGCCATCTCGTGACGGATGCGGAGTAGCTCAGTCGAGGCTGTATCTTTGATTTTCCCATACTTATCAAGGATATGTTCGATGGTTGCGACAAGTTGCGGGAACACGACCACATCACTTGCCAACGCCTGAAGAGCGGGGTAGGGATAGCCACCAGATTCTTTCTCCTCCCAATGCAGAAAACGCACTATGCTGTGAATGGTCTCCAGTGAACGACGCAAATCAAACACTTCCTGTTCATCCAGATAGAGTCCCTCCACGCGAATACGCTTCAGTGAGGGGCGCACGTCGTAGAAGTATTGGTCAGGAAATTCGTCTTCTTCCTCGATAATGCGGACGAACTCAGCGATTTCGTTCAATTGTCGTTCGATGTCGTCCCGTCTGTCTGAGAATGTCATTGCATCCACCCGTTCTTGTCCCAGCGAACTGAGACAGAGGGCTTTTAATAACATACGTATTTGGTCAAATCCTATTTTCTGTTCAAAGTTTTGTGGATATATCATATATAAAATTAAGGTGTAGCGTAATAAAGTGGTGCAAAATTAGTGTCTTTGTTACTGATGGACAAATTTGAATAAAAAATATAGAAGAAGTTCTGTCCTTTGGTATAACACACATGTATCTTTTATGTGATGTTCCTTTTTCACTATGAATCAACCAAGTCTTGGAGAAATGGGTATATAGGTATTAAATAAAAGAGCACTTTTTATGTCACATATTATGATTATTGAATAATAAGAGCTTAATAAATTCAAGTATGAAACAAAGGTATAATAACTTTTAAAGCAATTCATACCCATTAATTTTCTGCTGACCCGTTAGAATAGGTTCCTGCTGGGCAAACAAAAAGTGTTCGAACGAATCACTTCGGCCGAACACCCCTAATAAACTTGGCAGAGTTTATTCAATCTATTATAATCTTATGTTCAATCAACGTAGCAGCAGTCCACAAAGCAACAAGATGCTGAACGCAGCGACTATTCGAGCCTCATCCAGATACTATTCCTTGTTTGCTGATATAATACACGCACAACTCACCCGCAACCATACGGGCCAAGGACTTTGTTCAGAAAATGATGTTTTACTTTGTCGGTGCTCCACCCCTTTCCTCGAGACGTGGATTCAGTGTATATACATGGCAGGTCTTCTGACTTGTTTCCTCAGATGCGCCTTCCCGACCCGAGGGTCAGTGGCAAAAGGAATTGCATCTGCGGTGAATGTAAACTTACAGCAGCGGGACTGTTCAGGACTCTCACCTGATTCCCTTTTAATTGCTCACCCGAAAAGGCTTTGCGAACCATGTACGGCAAAAGTAGAAGTTATTTTTAAACTGCCAAAGTTTTTATCCGTATATTTGCGCCCGGAAAACCTAATTTTTTGCACTATGTTAGAAAAAGGATTGACTCACACAAGCCGCACCATGGTGTCGGTCGCCAACACGGCAGCCGCCCTCGGTTCGGGAGATATGGATGTTTTCGCCACCCCGGCAATGGTAGCCCTGATGGAAAATGCCGCCATGCGTTGCGTGGCATCCCACCTACCCGAAGGGAGCACGACGGTGGGAAGCCACATGGACATAATCCATGTAAAGCCGTCGGCCCTTGGAGCCTCCGTAGAGGCTACGGCAGAACTGACAGAAGTGGACGGCCGCAAGCTAACCTTCCACGTGTTGGCCTGCGAAGGTGACAAACTCATCGGTGAGGGCACACACGTGCGCTACGTGGTGGACCGCGAGCGGTTTCTGGCCAAGCTCTAAAGGTGTCAAGAAAAAGACTGTGTCAAAATGAGAAACCTTGTTTTGACACAGTCTTTTTTTGTGTATTCTTGAATATGCTTATGCCAGCGTTTAGTCACTGACAATCCGCACCAAAATGTTGTCGTTCAGGAAGATGCGATTCTTACCTTGACCGCCCATGAACTTGATTTGCGTTTCGCTCGTCGCACCACGGATGATGAAGGTGTGGCTCAGCCAGTTCTGATGCCCAAACATCGTAATCAGAGCCATACTCCATTCCGAAGAGTTGGGATAATTGCTAATGATGTAAGGCTCATCGGCTTCCTCCACCGTTCCAGCACCCAACACAGAGACCCAGAACTCATTGTCTTTAAGGCCCGAAAGATTAGTTAACCGAAGCATGCGTAGCCTTCCACCAGGCAGTGTTTTCCTTCTCTTCCACAGTAGCCAACGGATGCCCCGTGGAGGGATCGGAAATAGTCAACCCTGAGTATGTGTAGATGGGATATTCTCCCCGACCGTCCGCTCCGGCGGATAGACTTGTATAATAGGTGTCCGTATGGGTCTTGTAAATCACGGTAAGTGAAAGAAGTTCATCAAAAGCGGCTGTCAATTGCTCGTCATCACACAAATGGTGCACATAATCTCCAAAATCAAAGAAGATGGTGGGGCGATAGCCGTCCAGGTCTTGCAGTTCATCTTCCGCATATCCCTCATACGTATAGCAAGCATTTATCTCACTCATCAAGGAGGCCAAGTCGTCCAAACGCGAACAATCTGTCACAGAGAGCGTGCCACAAGGCGTGGAATATGTGGAGTAAAAGTCATAGAAACCATCGCACAGGGCCTGATAGTCCGTGTCACCCAGCAAGTATTGCCCGATTTCGGCATAGGGCAGTCCGTAAGCCATCATCTCACAGGTGGAAGCAATCAGGTGGCCAGTCACATGACGCAAGTCATAAGCCACCTCCACCGTGGCCATGTAACAGTCATCGAAAAGGATGTATTCCATGCATATACCAACCTGCTCCAGTGCTTCTGCCAAGGTGGTGATATCGGTCTGATAGTCTGAAGAAGTTCCTCCGAAAAATCGGGTCATCGGCCCGTCGGTATTCTCCCAATGATACTTATAGGCTGACAAAGTGCGTGCCCTTGTCGAACTGACCGGCACCCATCCCATACCGTGACAGCCGATGGTCATGGCATACGTCGGTGCCGGAGCAAACGTTTTCACATCATTCAGAATGGAGGCAAGGCCCTCCACCGTGGTAAAGGGCGGATTGGTGTATTCTTTCAAGAGCACACGTTCACATTTATTATTATTGCAGACAATCTCATACATCTCTGCCTCTTCAGAAGAGGTGGAAAAGAACACAATCACACGCTCACCCTGCAAGCCCTTCTGGCTGATGGCTTGTTCCATGTCTGACACATTGCCCCGGAAATAGCTCGTCAGATTCACTGACCATGGAAAATACATGAACAGTGTCTTTTCCGTCGTGTCCGGTCCGTCAAACTCCTCATCCGAGCATCCCGAAAAACTGACTCCCACGAGAAGCAGGAAACCAAATGCCAGATATGTCCAAAAACTGCAATTCTTCATAGTGTTACTTTTCTCAATTTTAGCGTCAAAGATAGTGCAAAAGAACTAAACACACAACAGAAATCCATACCTTTGCAAACAGTTTCAGTACTACACAAACATAACTATGAATACAGAAAAAAGACTTTGGTTCGTTTTCTTCAACGACCAACTGTTACTCGAGAAAAAAGAAGACGGTCTGACCATCCCCTATCGGGACACTCCTCCCACTCCGATATCCGAATGGACGCACATCCATGAATTGTCCTTATTTGACGGCGAGATGTTCAATGCCTACTCTCTGTCAACCCCCGTTCCGGAGGACGACCATTTCATGATGATGGGACTGCGAGCTTCATTCGACGTGTTGCTCCAAAGCCAATATCTGAAGGCAGGTAAGGCTCAAGAACTCATCTATTGGGACAAGAACTCCCGCTTCTGTCCGGCATGCGGCATGCCAATGGACTGGCACACGAGCATCAGCAAGCGTTGCATCGGCTGCGGCAAAGAGATATGGCCGACGGTGGCCACAGCCATCATCGTGCTGATTACACGCGGCGAGGAAGTACTGATGGTGCATGGACGCAACTTCAAAGGTGATTATTATGGACTGGTGGCCGGTTTTGTGGAGACAGGCGAAACACTGGAAGAATGCGTGGAGCGTGAAGTGATGGAAGAGACGGGTCTGCACATACGCAATATTCGATACTTTGCCAGCCAGCCTTGGCCTTACCCTTGTGGACTAATGGTGGGCTTTACGGCCGAATATGAAAGTGGAGAAATCAAGTTACAGGATTCGGAGTTGAGTGCGGGTGACTTTTTCACGAAAGACAATCTGCCAAACATCCCAGGCAAGATGAGCCTTGCACGCAGACTTATCGACCACTGGAGAGAGGAAGAGTAAAAAGGACAAATGAAAAGAACGAAGAATGGAGAATTCATACCGCATGGCAATTCTCCATTCTTCGTTTTTTATTCTTCATTATCGACTTATTTCTTGTGGAATCTGTTGAAGATGCAGGCACTCAGGAAACCCACACAGAAGATGAGCAACGTTCCAAAGACGATGGCCAGATAGGTATGTACATAGG
>CAZOKL010000111.1:0-6590 GCA_964580305.1 uncultured Bacteroides sp. | reverse complement strand
TCTATATTTTCTTGGTCTGTGCATGAAACAAAAGTTGTTATCAACGCAAAAATACCTAATAATATCTTTTTCATAATACACCTTGTTTTTAGTATCGTTATTGATTATTTTAAAACAACCAGCCGGCTGAGATTTGAATATTGCTGTTATTTTTCCACTTCAGATTCTTACCAAGATCTGTGAAATTCATTGAATATCTGGCTCCAATCACAAGGCCGAAGTCAAACTCGTATGCAGCACCAATACCGGCTCCGAAATTGAAGCCTTTGCAATCTCCAACTTTCACTGTTGCATCATCCAAATCCACGGTTTCAGGTGATGATGAGATCAAGTATGAAAATTCGGGACCTATCTCAATACCCAAAGCAGACAATGGATACACTTTCAGCATAACTGGAACTTTAATATAGTTTAGCTTAATATTTCCCCCTTTGCTTTTTACCGCATTGTTGGAAAAAAGTAACTCAGGTTGTAGCCCCCATAATCCTGTTCCGGGTAAACTGCTTGCAGTTCTTTGCCCCCAATGAAAATTAGCCATGCCCCCTATCTGAAATCCTGTTCCCATAGAGAAAGCCGGGTCAAACGTCATGTCGTTACTCATGTTGGAGAAGTTGACACCCGCTTTTACGCCATATTTTATGGCTAAAGTAGAACGCTGCCTTACCACTGATGTTTCTCCCGTCTTTGTCCTTTGCTCGTCATACCTTCTGTCTACTTTTACTTGGGCGACAGCACTACCTAAAGACAAAAGCAGTCCAATGGTTAAAATTAAAGTACTCTTCATTGATTTCATGTTTTAAATTGTTTATAATATTATCACTTTCTTCTTCTCTTTTTCTTCTTTCTTGCGCTGCTTAGGTATTGTTATCGTTTTACTGACAACCTTTTTAATTATTGGGCACCCTTCTTCCGCAACCGTCACTGTATAGGTGAAAGTTTTACTTTCTCCTTCCGGTACATTGACAGGAATTGATATGATCTTCTTTTCACCATTCAAGTATGTGGTTTTATGACCAGTGACATCAATTCGAGTTTGCCTGTTCGGAATGCCCTTAATGGATTGTACGGTGATTTCGAGTTTATTTTGTCCCACATTGTCACTTGAAATATTTATATCATATCCAGGCTCATGTTTTGTTGTAAGTTTTACGGTACGGTGCATCCATTCCAGTCCGTCGTATGTGATGGCTATATCTATATTATTGGAGATTATATTGTCAAACTGTGTGTCTGGTTGGAAATATGGAAGATGTATTTTCCAATCACCATTGTTTTGCAGCTTTAACGGTGCATAGCGCAAATATCCATCTTCGTTTATATAACACTTCAGTTGCTTGGGATTTACATCCTTTATATCGACAGCCACTTCTATATATTGATCAAGCTCAATCTCGTCTAAATTCGCAGTAAGAACACCTGGTAGCGGATTGTGATTAAACACAAAGACTTGCGTTGGTTCAAACACTTCAATTCCAGCCGATGGGTTCAGTTTCAATATGCCGATGCTCTTGTCTTTCGCACTTACAATGGCGTATTTCTTTTCATAAGTCTCTACTTTATCAAATGAATGCTCAAGAATAGGCTTACCCATATAAGTGATTTGTACACCATTTTTAGTGTCTTGCTTGCTCAACAGTTCGGCACTTTCTGTAATAAAAGTCTGTTTATCTACAATTTGATAGGGTAAATTAAATGGGTAATTCGCACCGGTAATTCGCCACTGGTTGTCAATAAAATAATGATGGCCATTTTGGCTGATTAAGTAGGTAAAATCGTCTGATAAATCTACGAACATTTTACTTTCCAAAGTCTTAGTTGCTTTCAGCCTATTCACATCCAGTTTCATTACCCTCAATAAGTCACACCTCTACTCGATGATGTCACCGCCAACAAATGCCCTTCAACCAAGGAACTTAAAAATCTATATTTGCTATCTGAAATAATTGCAGATCCGCCTGATTTGTTTATTAAACCGTAATATCCACCACCATCAGCATATTGCACTGTTGCAATCCCGTCTTGAAACGGAGCGGCATGATAAAAACGGGGTTTAATCGAAATATCACCCATAGTATTTATATAACCGCACAATCCGTTCTTTTCTTTATAGCCTAAGAATCCCTCTTTGTAATATGGATATGACGTAGTGAAAAACTCCTCATTTTCAAAAGATTTAATCAATATACCATCAGAACCCAATATTCCCATTATTCTATGTCCTGACTTATCCAAGATCAACGCCCGATTTTCAACAAACTGAGTAATACTATCGTATTTGGCACTTAGTACCTCTTTCCCTTGTGCAGAAATAACGCTCCATTTACCGGCGTCATCTTTGACCTTAAAAAGGTCAAAGCCCATATATTGTATACCAGAGTATTTTCCAGGACGGCATAACCATTCCATGCTCTGCGCCATCAAATGCAAGACGCAGAAAAACATCAAAAAGAAAAATACAATCCTCTTCATCATCAATGTCATTCTTGCAATAAGCCATTATTCAGTAAATCAACAACATAGAAAGCTTTTATAGCAAAATTGAATCCTTGACTCTTTGAAACCCCTGAATTAAGGACTCCTATAAGTTGCCCTTTCTCATTGAATATGGGTGAGCCACTTGCACCACCATACGACGCTGCGTCGAAACCGAAAGAATATTTTGTACTTTCTTGTGTAATATTTCCACCATGCCCTAACAATTGAATACCCTTTGGCGATTTCAAGTCTTGCAGACTTAATCCGAATGGAAATCCGATTGTATAAATGTGAGAACCAACTGTTATTTCTGCATCTTTCACAACAGCCTGGTTAAGATTCACAATACTGCTCTTTTCAGGCAATCTCATGGTTTCCAATTGGAGAATGGCGACATCCTTTTCTGTATTCTCGTGGACGGCAAATTCTCTGCATCGCTTGAGATTCTCTTCGCTAAAATATGCTCCATTAGGAATCATACCGATATAATCCAAAACACCTTCAACCTTAATTTGTGCCGTAAAAGCGTTCAAGGCGGGATTTTCCGATGCGACACTTGCCATAAACATTTTATATTGGTCAGATATTAAAGACAGTTCTTTTTCAAAAAGCCACGGCTTGACCATATGCAGGTTGGTTACAATCTTGCCGTCTTCAGAAACAAAGAATCCTGTCCCCGTGTACATATTCATATTGCTGCGCTGTCCATTTATAGCTTTGAGTTTTCCACCTGAAAGGACAACTTCTGTAGGTAAATCCAACTTCCCTAAATCCAAATTTCCAGCTGAAACTCTATAATAATAGAATCCAATCAACAAGACTGTTGAATTCTTGTACTTGGTATAGATTTCGTTATCAGTCATTAGTTTGGATAAAGACTTATTTCCGTCACAACCCCTAAGGGAGTATATGCCGAAACCAGCCCCACTAATAATGAGTATGACGAGAAGTATGGTTAATAACTTTCTGTAGTTTATGCACGGATTTTCTCCATAAGGATTAGGCACAGGAACACCTGCACATAGTATTTTATCTCCTTTCTTTAGTTTAATATCTAAATTGGAAGGTATAGCTTTCCCGTTTACAGTCGTGCCATTCTTACTATGGTCTTGTATATACCATTTTTTATCATTCTTTTTTATCAAAGTCGCATGGAAACGACTGACTTTGTCCCCTTGTAGTTGATGTTTATTTCTAAAGTTTGTGCCAATACCACGCATTTCTTTCACTTTTGAAAAGTCCGGCATTGGCATGGATGGAACATTTTGCCAATCCAATAATTGGTCCGCAAAGCGGATAACATCACCACGTTTAACGGATATGTCTTTGTTAGGTTGCAATCTTTGGTCGTTCAGATATGTACCGTTTCGGCTTCCTTTATCAGTCAGCAAGACATCACCGTTATCAAGCAATAATAGTTCTGCGTGATAGCCGCTAACAAATGGGCTATTAAATCTAATGTGGCAATTACTGTTACTTCCTATTACAAGTAATTTCATAGTCGGTGAATTTATCTGTTAGTAAATAGGATTGTATATTTCTTCTTCAGTATTTTCAACTTTCTCCTCGGCACGTTCTTCTTTTTGTTGAACTTCTTCAGGATTTGTTTTAACGGGTTCTTCCTCTTTAGGTTTAACAGGCACAGTGTCTTTTACTTCAATAGCATCAGGCTTTATCACTGTAGGTGGTGGTGCTGGAGCCTGTTCAATCGTCTCATTTGAATCACCGTGATTCAATCCGAAAAAGAGATAAGCCGTCCCGACCAAGAGTGCAACCAATAAAACAATCACAAATAATATTTTACTTTTGCTATTCTGTTTAGGAATTAAAGACCAATCCAGAGTATATATATGGGCTAATGATACGACATCCTTGCGCGAAACCGGAATCTCTACATTGGAGGACATTTTCATCCCATTTATATATGTCCCGTTCCGACTTTGATCCGTCAGGTAAATCTTGTCATTGGATTCGATTCTGATAGTTGCATGTAACCTGCTAATGACATTAGTGCTATCAGGTATGACAATATCACAGCCTTCATCCCTGCCAATTGTATATATCTTCTTCATGCCATAACTAATCAAAATCCAAAAGTGTCTTTTGGGGAAATATGTTGTTCATTATCATTCACTATTTCTTCTTTCAGTTCCTTGCCAATATTTTTCTGTTTGTTGTCTACACTTGTGCGCATAAACAAGAAAACATTCAAGGTGACACTTATTATCAAGAATATTGCTAAAATTGCAATCAAGACTTTAGTTCTACTACTCATCTTTTCTTTCAATATCGAGTTACTGTTTATTTCCAAAATTGCAGCAGTCAGATTATCGTATTCTCTTCCACTGTTTCTTCCAATACTCTCCACGAGGTTGGCTGTAGAATCAAGAATTTTATCCATGGATTTTTTCCCGGAAAGATGCCGGATTAATTCATCTTCGGGCATTGCTCCCCAAAAACCATCTGTACACAAAACAAAACGGTCTCCCCTCCTATACGGTCTTTCCACAATTTCCACCTCTATATCAGGAGTAATTCCTAACGCCTTCATTATGATATTGGATTGATCGGATAATCTTGCCTGCTCCTCGGAGATAACTTTTTCTTTAACCATCTCGAATACCATAGAATGATCAAAAGTCCTAAAAACTTTTTCCCCATTCCGTATTTGGTAAATCCTGCTGTCTCCCAAATATGCAGTAAGTGCTGAATGTGGTGTTAACAGGAGTGCAGTGACAGTCGTTCCCATGCCTTGCAGATCCGGATTGTTTCGACCTTCCTCTATGATGGCCATATTTGCATTCCTGATAGCTTTTATCAAAGTCATTGAAGGGTTGGCCTGCATATCTGCAGAAGCAACGGTTTCAAGTATCGTCTGAACAGCAACTTGCGACGCGACACTACCACCTTGCATACCGCCCATTCCGTCACAAACAACAACCAGATAACCTAATTTTGTATCTCTTAGTCCTGCAGAATCTTGGTTTTCCTTTCGACCACCAATTCGGGAATCAATATAACCTACTGTCTTTCCTTTTATTTCGATAGGTGTGGCCATAATTATATTAAAAATGAGATTACTAATAGAATAAGCAATACAAGCACGCAGAAAATGACGATGTTGTTGTTTGCTATAGTCTCTATCGGATTATTCTTTTTGTGAATAGCCTCAATTATGGCTAACTTTAACTCTGTAGCGGATTTATAACGTTTCGCTTGTGATTTCTCTGTGGCTTTCAATATGACACGATATAAAGTTTTGGGTATTTTTTTATCATAGGGCAATTTCATGGTCATTTGTCTCGATAAGACTTCCGCTTCAATGTCAGTTTTAAACGGATTATGGCCAGTAATGAGTTCATATAAAGTAATGCCTACTGCATAAATATCCGTTTGTGCATTAATTTCTGTATTTTGAGCGTCCCGCAGAATTTGTTCCGGTGCTGCATATTGAGGCGTTCCAATAAAACCAAAGGAAGAATACTTGTTACCCCCATTCAATCTTGCAATGCCCAAATCCATCAATTTTATCACCGAGCCATTTTCAATCATGACATTGGAAGGCTTAACATCCCGGTGTACGACACCACGCGAGTGCAAATACTGTAACGCATCCAACACATGACAAATTTCAATTGCAATTTTTTCCATTCTTTCTTCTGTCGGTAAACTGTTCAATTGTTCTTTAACATGCACTTCTAATGTGATGCCTGCAACATACTCACTTAGGATGAAAATAGGGCCATAATTGGGGGCATATTCGCACAAGCCTATCATCTGGACTAAATTGGGATGTGAAAAGGACAAAGAGGCTTCTTGGCGTGCCCTTTCCCTAATCATTTTATTATTGGCATATATGTCTTTAACCCTTTTTACAGCGATACGTTTGTTTGAATTGCATGAGAATCCTAAATACACAGTTCCCATTGCACCATTTCCTAAAGGTGCGCTATTGGGATCATAATAGTACCATTGTCCAAAGACTTGCAGGTATATTCTTGGGTCTCCCTCTTTTTGAAAAACCTGTTGTTCTTTATTGCTATTCACGCAACTTTAATGCTTCGTTTAAAACTCCAATGTTATTCTCTAAAACGTCCTTGAGCACATCGCTGTCA
>CAZOKL010000110.1:0-6631 GCA_964580305.1 uncultured Bacteroides sp. | reverse complement strand
GTAAAGTTAATAATTTTGTTTCCTTTACTTGACACACTTTAGTTTACGGCCTCGGTCTATCATCTTCATATGCCATCTTAATTTTTGAGGACATTTACTGAATATCCCTACTGAGAAATAATGCGTGACACAATTTATTTTACACTACCTTTTTGAAGGACATTTATTGAATGTTACAATGATATACCATTAGATAGATAGTTCGTTCAGTACGTTGATAAGTTCTTTGTCAATGGGCTTATTACGTTTGATAGCCTTATTGAACGGCACATAAACGATTTCATTGTTATTAATACCAATCATAACATTGCGTTGACCCTCTTTCAGAGCTTCAATAACAGCGACACCTAAACGACTTGCCAAGATGCGGTCGAAAGCGCTTGGTGTTCCACCACGTTGTAAATGTCCGAGGATAGTCACGCGTACATCATATTGCGGATATTCTTTACGTACACGTTCTGCATAATGCATGGCACCACCGCTTTTCGGACTTTCCGACACGATGACGATACTACTGCTTTTGCTTTTGCGTACACCGCGGCTGATGAATTCTTCCAATTGGTCGATGTCTGTTTGATCTTCTGGGATAATGGCAGCTTCAGCTCCTGATGCAATGGCACTGTTTTGTGCCAAAAAGCCGGCATCGCGTCCCATAACCTCCACGAAAAAGATGCGATCATGGGAAGTCGCAGTATCACGAATCTTATCTACACATTCGATGATGGTGTTAAGTGCTGTATCATATCCTATGGTAGAGTCGGTTCCATAGAGGTCGTTGTCGATAGTTCCTGGAAGCCCGATGCAAATCACATCATGTTCGTTGGCTAATCTCTGTGCGCCAGACAGCGAACCGTTCCCGCCAATGACAACGAGTGCATCAATGCCTTGTGCCTTCAGATTTTCATAAGCTTTCTGGCGTCCTTCGGGAGTCATAAACTCTTTGGAGCGTGCTGTCTTTAAAATTGTACCTCCCCGTTGGATAATGTTGCTTACACTCTCAGAGGTGAGTTCCTTTATTTCGTTATTAATTAGTCCTTCAAATCCTCGGTAGATTCCTTTTACCTTCCAGCCGTTATAGATGGCCGAGCGTGTCACGGCTCGGATGGCTGCATTCATTCCGGGAGCATCACCTCCGGATGTTAAAATACCAATACATTTAATTGTTCCCATAAATGGTCTTTTTAGCAAAATGTTTTTAATGTTTCTTTATGTTCTTATATTGCGATGCAAAAGTAAGAAAAATACTGGCACGCAAATAATAAAAATAGCAGTGTTTTTATGGCTATTAAATCTTAATGTTTACGGATGATATTTTTTAGTTCTGGACATCACATTTATTTGTCATCAATTTCTTCCAATATTTGAATAATGCGTTCGGCTGTTCTACCGTCCCATCGTTCGGGTAAAGTTCCTTGTTTCCAATTTCCATGTTGCAGAGTGTCCAATGCTTGCGACAAGGCTTGCCAATCAAGCCCCACCATGATATTGGTGCCTTCGTTAATAGTTTCAGGATGTTCTACATAGTCATTTATCGTAATGCAAGGTATGTTTAAAAATGTAGCTTCTTCAGCCACGTTGCCCGAGTCGGTGATGATACCGATAGCGTGGCTTTCCAAGTAGCCGAATTTTAAGTATGATTGAGGCGGAAGGATGTGAAAACGTGACAAGTCTATTCCTGTGTGTTTCACCTTATCTGCTACGTAGTCATGTAGTGGAGCGATGATTGGTAGTTCGGTGTGTTGCAAAAGTGTGTCTAGTAAGGTGTGCAGTTGGGCAGAGTTGTCTGCGACAGCACGCCGATTAAGAGTAAATAATAAGTAGTGTCCATCTGTTATGTTTGCAGGCATATCCGGACGTATAAATCGATGGCGATTGTTGCGGAGGTTATCAATGAGAATGTTTCCGACGAAGTATACGTTGGTTTGTTCTGTACCGCTCTGGTTCAGATTGCGATTAGAATTGATACCTGCAGTGAAGAAATAGTCAGATAGCCCATCGGTAATCATCCGATTGACTTCTTTGGGCATGTTCATGTCGAAAGAACGGGTTCCAGCAACCAAATGTGCCACTTTAATTCCTTTCTTTTTGGCTACGATAGAGCAAGCCATAGTGGGAGTCATGTCATCCACTACGAGGACTAAGTCGGCTGGATGATTGTCAAGCTCGTGAGCGAAAGCAACCAAGATGTTGCCCAAGTGTTCGAAAAAATCGGTTGATTCAATATTTAGATAGCAGTCGGGAGCATCCATCCCCAAATCATCAAACAGTGTAGCATCCAGACTTGTGTTGTTAGAGCTGCCTGTGTAGACTAAACGATAGTCCAATGTTTTACCGTTGGCTTGTTCTGCCCGGATGACACGCACTAAAGGGGCTATCTTCATAAAATTGGGGCGTGCTCCAGCAATGATCGTAATCTTCATGCGACAATGACTTTTTTAGTAAGTATGATTGTATAAATAGTGTGCAAAATTACACACTATTTATCGTTTCTTTCTAAGGATAAGTAAAGAAAAATAAGGGAATGGCCGCATAAGTAAAGCTTTAAGGTCTGTCAAGTGCAGACTTTGCGAGGTTCCCACATTCTCGAAATAATGATATTCGTATTCCGGATGATGAAGCATACATGTCCGAACGATATCGGCACAGTGAGATAATTTCATAATTACTAATGTGTTTCCTTCTGATAGGAATGATTCTATTTCGTTCAGTGTAATATTGCCCGGAACAATCATTAATCGTTCGTTTTGGCTGATGAGATGTAGTTGTGCCAAACCTGCAGCCGCAATGAATGACGGGATACCTGATAGTTGAATGGTCGGAATGCTTTCAGCTTGAAAACGGTCGAGAACATAATGGACAGATGCATAAATGCTTGCATCGCCTTCAACGGCAATGACCACTCGTTTCTCTTCTTGGTAGGCGGCACGTGCAGATTCATACATAGTTGTATATACAGTCATTGCTGCTTCTCGTTGACGTGACATCGGTAAAGTTATGGTTTGGATGGGAGTGTTTATTCCGGCAGCCCGGATGAGGTTGGCTGCACGTGAGCTTTCTTTTCCATCGGGTAAGCAAATTGCCGGAGTCAAAATGAGGTCTGCTTCGCGTAGTGCCTTTAAAGCTTTTAATGTTAGCAGTTCGGGGTCGCCCGGTCCTACTGATACAAATTGTATAGGATGATGCATACGAATTTCTCTTAAATTACAATTTTCTATTGCAAATGTGCTAAAATTAACGATTAGGAACAAAGAAAAGCTCTATCTTTGTTTGCCGAAAATTATGAATAGAGGAAAAACATTTGTACGTTTATGTATAAAATATCACCATGTATTCTGTTCTTTCTTATTTTGATTATGACTGGTTGTCAACCCAATAAAGGAAGACAATCGACTGCTTCATATTCAGATAATGCTGAGTTGGTAGACTCTTCTCAATTACAAATAAAACCTCGCTATGCACAAGGATTTACCATTAATTATCGTCACGGGATGTGTTTGGTCGATATACATGACCCACAGCTTGCAGAAGGAGAGGTGTTTCGTTATGCACTTGTAAGACGTGGAACCGGTTCGGTTAGTATCCCCGATGGATATACGGTCATAGAGACTCCCGTACGGAGTGTTATCTGCATGACAACTTTGCAACTATCGAACTTTATCAAGTTGGATGAAACATCCCATGTCGTGGGAGTAACCAGCACACGGCATTTATTTAATAAACAGATGAATGCTCAAATAGAGAGTGGGCATACACAGCGCATCGGTATAGAAGGCAACTTTAATAATGAAATGGTATTGGCGCTCAATCCGGATTTGATACTTATCTCTCCCTATAAGCGAGGAGGATATGATGTGCTTAAAGACGTGCAGATTCCTCTTGTGCCTCATTTAGGGTATAAGGAGATGACTCCGTTGGCCCAAGCTGAGTGGATTAAGTTTGTAGGATTGTTGCTGGGAGAAGAAGCCAAAGCCGACAGTGTGTTCAATGTAATAGCTGATCGTTATAATCATGTCAAGGCATTGGCTGCAAACGTTAAGGCACGTCCGGTGGTGCTCAGTGGTGAACTGCATGGTGGTAATTGGTATGCCGTTGGAGGAAAAAGCTTTCTGGCTCAACTGTTTCGTGATGCCGGTGCGGAATATTTCTTGCAGGACAATCCTGCCTCAGGAGGTGTAATTTTGGATTTTGAGACTGTGTATAGTCAAGCTAACAAAGCTGATTATTGGCGTATTTTGAATAGTTATTCTGGAACTTACTCTTATGATGCATTGAAAGACAGCGATGAGAGATATGCTGATTTTCGAGCTTTCAAGGAACAAGGCATTATTTATTGCAATCTGCGCGAAACACCCTATTATGAGGAGATGCCGACGTCTCCTGAATTTTTATTGGAAGACTTCGTTCATGTGTTCCATCCCAATCTTTTGCCGGCAGATTATGAACCTCATTTTTATAAACGATTGAAGTAGGTTTATGAAACGACACACTGCGTTTGGCATGTGGTTGCTCGTAGCGGCCGTGCTCTTTTTTTTCTTTTTGAATTTGCTTCTCGGCTCAGTGCACATCCCGGCTGAATCTGTTTGGAATGTGATTTGGGGAATGGGTGAAGAGTCTGAAATAACCCGGAATATTGTTTTAAAATCCCGTGTCCCCCAAGCGTTGACTGCCATTGTTGCTGGGGCCGGGTTGGCTGTCAGTGGCTTGTTGATGCAGACGGTATTTCGCAACCCGTTGGCAGGCCCGTCTGTTTTAGGCATAAGTTCCGGAGCTAGTCTGGGTGTGGCTTTTGTGGTTCTTTTATCTGGGACGTTGGGCGGTGTGGCTTTGAGCCGACTTGGTTTTGTTGGTGAGATTGCCCTGACCATAGGTGCCACGATCGGGGCATTGGCTGTGATGGCTCTCATTGTGTATGTATCTCAACATGTGAAAGGCAATGTCACGCTTCTTATCATTGGTGTGATGATTGGTTATTTGGCTTCTGCCATCATCGGTGTGCTGAAGTTTTTTAGCGTTGAGGAGGATATACGTGCATACGTCATCTGGGGATTAGGGAGTTTTGCCCGTGTTTCCGGTGGGCAGATGTTGTTATTTGCCAGTATCATGCTCGTGCTTTTGCCTTTGTCTTTCTTATTGGTTAAGACTTTGAATTTGTTGCTTTTAGGTGATGGATATGCTCGAAATTTAGGTTTGAGCATACGTCGTGCCCGCTTTTTAGTCATCTCTTTTGCGGGTGTTCTGACAGCCATCGTGACAGCCTATTGTGGCCCAATCATGTTTTTAGGACTTGCCGTACCTCATTTAAGTCGAGCGCTGTTTCAAACTTCTGACCATCGGGTGCTCATGCCGGCGACACTTTTCATGGGTTCTGTCCTGGCTCTGGTTTGCAACCTGCTGGCCCGTATGCCTGGATTTGAAGGTGCATTACCTGTTAATTCCGTTACTGCACTTGTCGGAGCTCCGGTTGTGGTCTATGTGTTGTTTAATAAAAGAAAATCCGAATTCAGCGAATGATAAAGACTCAAACTATCCATATTGAAGACTTGTCTATCGGTTACATCACAAAGCATAACCGGAAAGTCGTGGCTTCACACATTAACGCTATGATACGCAGCGGAGAGTTGACTTGTTTGTTAGGCTCAAATGGAGTGGGCAAGTCGACGCTTTTGCGCACTCTTTCGGCGTTCCAACCCAAACTTGATGGTTGTATCAATGTGCTGGGCAAAGAACTTTCCACGTATACGGATAAAGAACTGGCTCGTGTCATTGGTGTGGTGTTGACAGAAAAGTGCGATGTGCGCAACATGTTGGTTGAAGAATTAATAGGGTTGGGGCGCAGTCCTTATACAGGTTTTTGGGGACGTTTGAGCGAGGAAGACCGGCACATTGTGGAGCATTCGATGGCTTTAGTGAAAATAACACATTTGTCTGGGCGGATGATTCAGACTTTAAGTGATGGTGAGCGGCAGAAAGTAATGATTGCGAAAGCGTTGGCCCAAGAAACACCACTTATATTTTTAGATGAACCGACAGCTTTTCTGGATTTTCCCAGTAAGGTGGAGATGATGCAGTTGTTGCATGGTTTGTCGCGTGCCATGGGTAAGACAATATTCATGTCGACACATGATTTGGAATTGGCACTTCAAATAGCAGACCAAATATGGCTTATGGATCGCACGCATGGAATAACAGTCGGTACACCTGAAGACCTTTCACTTGATGGCAGTCTCGGACGTTTTTTTGCACGTAAAGGCATTCTTTTTGATAAAGAAACCGGGCTTTTCCGCATAGACAACGAATTCACCCATCAAATTCGTTTGGATGGTTGTGGGCAGAAGTATCAAATGGTGCGTAAGGCTCTGCAACGTAATGGCATTTTGGCCAATCGCCACGTTGTTTCTCCATTTTATATCGAGATTGGGAATTTAGATAAGTCCGGATATATTCTTCATCCCATTTCGGAAAAACCTTTGTATGTTGATACCATCGAAAGATTGCTTCACGAAGTGGAAGAACGACGAAACACATTGCTCCCTCCGGAAAAGAAGATTTAAATTATTCTGTCTCAGCCTTTTCTTGTAATAAATTAAGATAACCCCGAGTCGGGCATTAGAAACTCAATAGGCAAAAAATC
>CAZOKL010000109.1:0-6632 GCA_964580305.1 uncultured Bacteroides sp. | reverse complement strand
TATAATACGTATGATAGGCTTCTTGCATGTACTTTTTTGTAGCTGCATGTTCCATGTTCGCTGTCTATGTGATAATATAATCACATTGAGTTTCTATTGTGTGGGCTATTGTAATTTGAAACTAAAGGTACGGATAGAGTATGAAGCCAGAAAGCCTCGCGGCCTATGCGTATAATGCAATTAAACAAAAAATAGTTGACGGTAGATTTACTCCCGGCGATATGCTCAAGGACAGTGAGATTGCTGTGGAACTTGGCGTGAGCCGGACACCTGTGCGCGAAGCTCTCAGACGATTATCACATGAGGGATGGGTTGTATGGAAAGAACATCAGGGCATTATCGTTTCTAAAGCAACTCATGAAGATGAATATCAGTTACATTTGTTGAGAGAAATGATAGAACCTTTCATTGTAAAGAAAATCATTACCTCGAAACGCCCACGCGCATTGGCAGGGATTCTAAGCAATATTTTGGATGAAATGGAAGAGGTACAACACGATCCTGTCGAGTTTATGAAAAAGGATATGGAGTTCCACACTATAATTGTAGATTACCTAGGACTTACGAAACTAAAACCTTTATGGAACATTGTTTGTGACGATATGACGCGGCTTGTTGTTCAGTCTGTGCGAAGACGGCGCCCTCCTGCCGATATTCTGCAAGAACATAAGATCCTGGTTGAGGCATTTTGGCATTCAGACCTTGAAGCAGCCCTAGAGTGTATAACCACACATTGCAAAAGAATAATCGAAGACTACCCCAGCCCTTAAAGGCCAGAGTCTTTAGTCTCCCCCCTTAAGTTTAGGGGGGGACTGTATCACTCTAATTTATATGTATGCGCCTCCATTTATATCCAGAACTTCACCTGTAGTCCATGCAGACTCATCGGTTCCAAGATATAAGATTCCATAAGCGATTTCAGTCATTTCCCCAACTCTTCCAAGCGGAATATTGACAACAAGGGCATCAATCAAATGTTGCTCCATTCCAAAGAACATTCTGCCTTTCAGTGGTCCAGGAGCTATCACATTGGCGGTTATTGACCATGGGGCAAGCTCTTTTGCTAAAGTTTGTGTCAATCCCACAATTCCAGCTTTCGCAGCGGCATAATTTACACCAACCCCAGGACGTCCAGTACGCCCTCCAATAGAAGAGATATTCACGATTCTCCCATAATTCTGTTTTTTCATGTATGGGGTTACCGCTTTACAGGCATTAAAGATGCCACTTAGGTTGACATCAATTACGTCCTGCCATTCCTGAACAGTCAACACGTCTATTGGCTTATGTATGAGAATCCCTGCGCAGTTCACAAGAGTATCTATTCTTCCAAACTTTTTAATTATCGCATCTATAGCGTTTTTCATTTCTGTATATTCGCGTACATCAGCAACATATCTGCATAAATTGTCCTCTTTCCCTTCATAGATTGCTTTTGTGCGTTCGTAGACTTTTTCATCATAGTCGATTAAGGCAACGCTTGCCCCTTCGTCAATAAACATCGGAGCCGCCGCAGACGCGATATCAGAGCCGCCTCCTGTAAAAACCACGACTTTATCTTTTGCTCTCATAGGACAGAACCCCTCTCACCTTAAGGAATTAAAAAGTTACATTCCCAGCAACAACAGACTGAGTTTCGGTACGTATGTAATGATAATCAATGCAATAGTAAATGCTACAATAAATGGAATTGCCGGTTTGGCGACAAGCATTGGCTTATCATGAATCAAGCCGCTTGCTACAAACAAGTCAAGTCCAAATGGCGGAGTTGAAAGACCAATCGCCAAATTTGTAACCATGATGACACCAAAATGGACAGGATGCACACCGACCTCCCTTACCAA
Source organism: uncultured Bacteroides sp. (assembly GCA_964580305.1). Taxonomy (GTDB): domain Bacteria; phylum Bacteroidota; class Bacteroidia; order Bacteroidales; family Bacteroidaceae; genus Phocaeicola_A. The sequence continues at coordinate 4,788 of CAZOKL010000109.1, read as the reverse complement.
CGGCAGAAGAATAGGCGCCATTATTAAGATTGCCGGGCCAGTATCCATTACCATTCCAAGGAAGTAGAAGATTATAACTATAACTAGCAGAACTTCCCACTGCTGCGTAAAATATGTGAGTATGAAATTGGAGAACATGGCAGGAGCTTTTATCAGCGCAAGCATTCTGCCGAAAGCCGTAGCAAACGCCAGAAGGAAGCAAAGAGGAGCGTAAGTTCGTACAGCACTCCTGAAAAATCCCCAGAGTTCCCTAGGTTTTATAGATTTATACACAAATAGAGCTATAAATAGCGCATAAAATATGGATACGCACGCCGCTTCAGTCGGAGTTACAATTCCTGAGTAAATTCCGCCAAGAATGATAACTGGAGATAGGAAGGCCCAAAAGCTTTCTTTAAAAAGAGGCCAAAACCCCTTTTCATGTAGCTTGTTGTAGTTGGCCATTATTTTTTCTCTGTCTTCCCCATGAATTGTGCAGTACGCAAGCGCATAAACTATCAGGCATCCGCCAACAAATATTCCTGGAATGATTCCTGCTATAAACAAAGCGCCAGTAGAAACGCCTGTTGCGAGCGAATACAACACGAAAGGAATTGAAGGCGGAATTATTACTCCCAGCCCTCCAGCCACAGAAACCATTGCGGCACAAAAACGTTTATCATACCCGAGAGAGATTAAAAGTGGTATCGTCATACCTCCCACCGCAGCGGTAGTAGCTGGCCCTGAACCGGAAATTGCACCATAAAACAGGCAGGTCATTATAACTGCGATTGGCATTCCTGCTCGCATTCTACCAACAAAATATGCAAATACGTTAAAGAGCTTTTCAGAGATTCCACCTTCCGCCATCAGTACTCCTCCAAGAATAAATAGCGGGATTGCTATAATTGGAGTAGAATCTGCCCCACTGAACGTGTTTTGAATCAATGTCTGTATACTGCTTGCCCCGGGAGCACCTGCGATCAAAGGCACAAGTGTACTGACTATCATAGAAACTGCTATAGGCGTACTTAGAGCAAGAAATACGATAAATACGACAAATACTAATCCGGCCATATTTATATTCCCTCTTTCTTCAATGTTTCCTGCATTTCTTCTGTCATCCTAAGATGCTCTGTTTTCTTTCCCAACATCTCCATCGTAAGCTCTATAATGAGTTGTATTGTCCGTATAACACTCAGAAAAAAGCCTATGCACACAGAGCTGTATATTGTGTACATCGGTATTCTCAGGGCTGGAGAGACGCGTCCACTGATCACTAGCGATTTATAGACAATCACAGAATAATATGAGAATACTATATATATGCATAGACTTAAAACTTGTATGGCCAGCTCTAACACCTGTTTATATCTTGCAGGTAAAAAATCTGCTAGAACATCTACCCTTAACATATTTCTTAGATATATTGTATAGCTGAGACTGAAAAACACAGTCCATATCCACAGATAACGACTAAGTTCCTCCGGCCACGTTAAAGGCATATGGAAACAATAGCGCATAATTACCTGTAAAAACATTATGCAGGAAATACCAATCATTAGAAGAATAAGCACGGTCTCTTCAAAATTTTTGTCTAGCCAGCGTATCACTTTTTTCACGATTGACCACATCCTTATTCCAATCACAAAAGATTTTTATAAACGTCGCGAAGTAGCACAAAACATGCTCCCTCGCGACGTTCCTATAGCATTATATATATTGCTATCGGTTATTTATTCTTCTCAAGCTCCTGAATCATCATATCTACCACGGTATCGCCAGCAATTTTTCGAAGGCTGTCCCACTGTGGTTTTGCCATTTCTCTGAACTGGGCAAAGTCCTCTTCTGTATATTCAATAAACTGCATACCACGATTCAAAAGCTCTTCTCTGGACTCTTCCGCAATTTGTGGCATCGCTGCGCTAATTTCTGTCCTTGCCCTCCTAACTCCATATTCAATAGCATCACGATACTCCTGTGGCAGGGAGTCATAGAATTTTTTATTCATTACTATATGCATTATGTAGATATTATGATGCGAAGCGCAAAGATACTTCTGTACCTCATTAAAATTGTTTGATAAAACTATATCATATGGATTTTCCTGAGATTCTACAAGATTCTGCTGTAATGCTAGATAAAGCTCTCCAATTGTAATAGGTGTTGGGCTTGTACCTAAGGCTTGCCAACCTACGACGAAATTATTGCTTGGTAGAGTTCTTATTTTTAGTCCGCGGTAGTCTTGCGGCGTCCGTAACTCCTTATTGGATGTTGTCTCTCTGAACGTTGCTCCCTGAGCGTAGCCCAGAAGTTGGAATCCAGAGTTGTGATATTTGTCTTGGAGATATTCGTGCAATGGCCCTGCGTTTATGGTTTTATCAATAGTCTCTCCACTATATGTAGAGAAAAGAAACATCATATCAAAAACAGAGACTTCAGGGATAAAGTCTACCATGGAATACACTTGTTCTGAGCTCATGTGAACACTACCGTCCTGAAGTTGCTGTGCCGTCTCTTGTGCTGTCCCCAGCTGAGCGGCAGGCATTACTTCAATTGTCAGCTTGCCTCCGGTCTCTTCTTCTATGTATTGCTTAATCAGGTCCGCCATTTGTGCATTGGCTTCTGTTTTTGGTGATGTATGTGGAAAGAGAAGGGTCATGGGCTTTAGATCAGCATATTTTGCAGCGTCCGCCAATGCAGGAAGGGGGGACAATGTTACCATTGCACATATAAATATATAAGCCAACACTTTCTTCATGTTCATATCATTATATCCTCCATTCTCTTTGAGTTAATTATCTTATGAGCCAGCCACCAGTGATCAGTGTTGTTTCTCCGGTAATATAGGATGATTTGTCTGAAGAATAGAATACAAACAAATCTGCAACTTCTTCCGGAGTACCAAAACGTTTAGCCGGAATATCATTTAAATTCCGTTTGTTGTAATACTCGTTATTTGAACTTGACATCGCAGTAGTAATTCTTCCGGGGGCAGCAGCATTAACAGTAATGTTATATTCTGCCAATTCATAGGCCATAGAGCGAGTCAATGAAACAATTCCTGCTTTTGAAGCAGAGTAGCACGCCGCTGCCGGCCCATGTTCACTACCGGTTAATCCTACAATAGATGACATGTTAACGATTTTTCCATATTTCTGCTCTATCATATAGCGACTGACCAGTCGTGAAACATAAAACACAGAGCTTAAATTTACTTCAATAACTTCTTGCCACGTACTAATCTCCATTTCATAGAATGGAATTTTGTATCCGCCTGGTTTTTTGGGAGATATACCCGCCACATTGGCAAGTATGTCTATTCTTCCCAACAATCCAAAAGCACGTTGCACGGCTGTTTCTACCTGCTCAGGCTTTGAAACATCGCACTGTATTGCATAAGCCTGGCGTCCCATTGTCTTGATTTCATCTGTTGTTACACTATTTTTTTCTTCACTGCGGCCATAGATAACAACATCAGCCCCCTCTCTTGCGTAGGCCAAAGCAATCGCTTTCCCTATACCGGAGTTACCTCCGCTTACAATAGCTTTCTTCCCCTCTAAAAGCACAGCATTACCTCCTTATATATGGGATACTTTGTTTAGCAACTTATCTCGTGCGCTTTCAAGTACTTTTTTGCTGACACCAGTGTACGTCTTGCGTGTTCAAACGCTCCAATTTGGTTCACACGAATAACATGAGGCATTTCTACACACAAGACAATATCGTCATTCAATGACTTGATTATGCTCGCTATATCAATGTTGCCTTCACCTACATATAATCTTTCTGCCCTGCCTGTATGTATTAAACTCGGTTTATCTGTCGGAATTTCAGCTGGTGCATCGCAAATATGTACTGTTTTGAAAAGTTCTTTGGGATATGAATTAAGTTCTTCAAGAGTAACCTTGGATCTGTGAAAATGTAATGTATCGAGCAAGACAAGGGCATTCTGTTTATTCACAGTCTGAATTAACCGTATTGCAGATTTTAAATCCGTTACTTCCGCCCATGTCACAAATTCAAGATTCACACACATGTCGTATTGCTCAGCCAGATCACAGAGTTCCCCAAATTTATCTGTATAAAAGTCTTTATCAGGAGTCCAAATATTAGTAATTACATTTTTTACGCCTAGCTCAGCTGCGGCTTCCAAATGTGGTGAGTACATCTTTATATCTGTATTCGCATCAATTTTTGCCAATTCTATATCATTTATTGACATTCCAGTATCCACAAGCGCTTGTTTTGTCAGCTTAAACAGCGTATTGTTCTGAGAAATGTCGTGGCTGATTTCATTGGGCAATCCCTGACTGATGGTCCTTAAGCTTACCAGATCGTAGCCAATTGCGTGGGCATTGTAAATCATTTCTGCTGGTGTCCAAGGCAACCAAGTCAAATGCGCTATTGAGAATTTCTTCATAGTGTACTCCTTTTTTCTAAATATTAGCTAAATTTTGAGACAACTTTTTCCATTGATTCAAAAGCTTTGCCTAATTACGAATTATATTTACATCAACAGCGTGAGGATAGTATAAGTGAAAAAACAGATAATTGTCTACACTCTACATTGTACAAAAAACCATGTTAATAAAAACAAGACTGACTCTTGTTTTTATTGATGTTAAAAAAAATTAGACACCTTCTTGTGTATAGAATTATATTATAAATGAATTTTATGTTTTTATATAAAAACATTGTTCAAGAATATAGTCGTTTAACCATGACATGAGAACAATAAGCCCGTCATTCCGCGCTTGCGACGCAGCTCGCTGTTCGCACTAGCGAACACGAAGGATCTCTTTAGCG
>CAZOKL010000108.1:2985-6644 GCA_964580305.1 uncultured Bacteroides sp. | reverse complement strand
CATCGCCCGGCACCATCCAACGGTTCTTGAACTCACCCGGCATGGCGTCAAAGTCTGTATAAGAAGACGAGAATACCGGATTCAGGCGCACCTTGTTGCCGAAAGCATAGGTCATGAAGATGTTCAGACGGAAATTCTTGTAGGTAAAGATGTTTCCGAAACCACCGGTGTATGGCGGGTCTGTGGGGCCTTCATACTTCAGTGAGTTCAAAATGCTTTCATCCGTCGACTGGAAGTATATGTCATCATAATTGTCCTGCGTGATGAGCTCACCGCCCAGTTCAAACATCGGCAGACCGTCAGAGTCCAGCCCGACGAAAGGAATGGAGAACAGGGAGTAGGGGGCATAACCCACCAGGTTGTAACCCGTGCCCACAATGAGGTCCATCACGTTGGCATCAGACTGCAAAGAGGTAATCTTTTGCTTGCTCCAAGAGAACGTGAGGTCTGTGGTCCAGTTGAAATCGCGTGTGCTGATGTTGTGGGTGGAAAGCGTAAATTCCACACCGCGCGAGCTCATGTCGGCCACGTTGGCATACTTCTTGATTTCACCTCCGACACCTTCCGTGTTGGCTATACCAAGCAAGTCATAGTTGTTTCGCCAATAGAAGTCCGTCTCAAAGTTGATGCGGTTATTCAGAAAGCCCATCGAGAGACCGATGTTGAACTCATGCTTCTTTTCATAAGTCAGCGAGCTGTTGCCCAACGAAGTAATCTGAAGTCCGCTCTCCTGGTCACTGGCTGTGGGACGCCACGGCGAGTAGCTCTCGATAATGGCCACCGAGTTGGAGATGTAATCCGGACCGGCATCAGCCGTCAAGCTGTAAGATGCTTTCAGGTTCAGGTGAGACAGTGTGGGGCGGAGCGACTCAAAGAAACTTTCCTCATGCACGTTCCATGCGCCACCAACGTTCCACGTGGGCAGCCAGCGGGCACTCGTGGCGCTTCCCAAGCGGTTGGTGCCTTCATAACGGACCGTACCGTTAACGTTGTACTTGCCCTTATATGAATAGTTCACCGTGCCATAGTAGGCCAGCGTGCGCCGGTTTGTGTTTGACAGGGTGTAATAGTCAGTGCCGTCTTCACTGGCTTTCTTGAAGGCCAGGTAATCAAAGAAGGCAATCTCACCTTCATTATACTGCATACCCCAGCCTCTGAACCAGTCGCTGGTGCGGACAACGGACGTCATTTCCATACCTCCGTAGGCATTGACAATGTGGGTGTCATTGAAAACCTTGTTCCAGGTCAGAGAGTTACGCACCGTGTAGCTTCTCGTCTTATATTCGGTCTTTTCATAAATACCGCCGTAGGGCAATATCGACACCGGATCCGTGTTCAGCTCATCGGGGTCGTCATAGAGGAACGGATTGTTGTCGCGGATGGTGGCATCACTCATCTCACGGTAGGCACGCGCCTGGTTGGAGTCATCCTTGATGTGGTGCTGGGTGGACGACGACACATAGCGATAAGAAGCCAGCGAGTTGAACTCCAGACCGGGAATGATGGTCCAGTTCAGTTCGGCCTGGAACTTGGCATCAATCACATCCATCACCATGTAATTGTTTTCCAACTCTTCAAAGATGTTGAACGAAGTGTAGTTGCGCGTGTAGTCTTCATCGGCGGCCATCGTGCGCGACGTGTTGAGGGCATAATAGAAGGGGCTGATGTCGAAGTTGCGGTGCACCTCACCTGTCACCTCATCCGTTTCCATCGATGCCGTTCCGGGAGCATGCTGCTTGCGGTAGCTGCCATTGCCCAACAACGTCAGGCTCAACCGGTCACTGAAGTTGAAACGCGAGTTGGCATTGAACGTGTAACGCTTCACGGAACTCTGCTTGTACCAGCCCGGATCGCCCATGTAACTCATTGAGATGTATGACGTGGAACGTTCGGTACCCGTCGAGATGCTGATTGAGTGATTCATCATCAGGCTGTTGCTGAACAATTCGTCAAACCAGTCGGTGTTGCGATATTCAGCTGCACGCAGATAACTGTTCATGGCAGCTTCCGTGTAGGGCAGTCCGAACTGTCCGCTCGAACTGTTGTAGGTGTTGATGAGCTGATACATCTTGCCATAAACACCGCTACTGGAAGCACGCAGTGTTTCCGAAAGGTTGAGCCATCCCTTTGCCTGCATTTCGGCAAACACGCTCATCTGGTCTTGCGAATTGAGCACATTGTAGTCCGAATAGCTGGGCTTCATGCGTGTGGTGAACTCACCCGTGTAGTTGAGCCGTGTGGCTCCGGCACGTCCTTTCTTGGTGGTGATTACAATCACACCCGCCATGGCCTTGGCACCATAAATGGAGGTTGCCGAACCGTCTTTCAGAATGTTGAAGCTCTCAATGTCGTCAGCGTTCAATCCTGCGATGGCCGAACTGATCAGCGTTTCGGCATCACCCGAAGTGAGGTCGGTGGGAGCAATCTCAATCACGTCTTCCATCACCACGCCGTCAACAACCCACAGCGGTTTCGAGGTGCCGAGAATGGAGGTTGCTCCACGAATGCGAATCTTGGGAGCCGTACCAAAGGTGGCCGACACGTTCTGCACAGACACACCGGCCGAACGGCCTTCCAGCGAGCGGCTGATGTCTGCCATACCGCTCAGCAATACGTTTTCAGCATCCAACTGGTCAGACGCTCCGGTAAACAGTCGCTTGTCCATCTTGTTCATACCCGTGATGACCACCTCGTCAATCACTTGTGTATCACTCTGAAGCACAATGCGCATGTTGGCTTCTGCCGTCACCACCTGCGTCTGCATGCCAATGTAGCTGATTCTTAACCTGTCGCCGGGATTCACTCTCAGCGTAAACCTACCATCAACGTTGGTCGTCGTACCGGTTCTGGTATCGTTTACCGTAACCGAAGCTCCGATGATTGGCTCACCATCGTCGGCCGAGATGACGACTCCTGTTACTTGCAATGACTGTGCAATTGCCAAGTTGATGCCTATCAATAAATAGACACAGAGAAAAGTCATGATTCTCTTCATAAGCTCTATAATTAGGGTTAAACATATAGGAACATCTTTCCCGAAAAAAAACAGTTGTCCATTCACCGTTTGACCGATGTCATACGCTTGAATGCCTGTGCCGGTCAGCAAACGGCACAGCAAACGGCACTGCCCTGCATACGCTCATGTTTGAGGGCAGACACAAGAAAGCACTGTGGAAAACGGCCGGTGAGCCAATCTGCCACGTGCATTAATATATTTAAATAAACAAATTGAACTAAGGTTAATCGTTTGATTGGACAAATGGGCAAACAGATATCTTTTGAAAACCGGGAATCAACGCTTTTATCCCCCTCTGTGCCTGTTGAACAAAGAGACGCCCCTCTCGGGTCGTTTCGTTTCAGAAGTGACGTTTCACCACAATTTTTACCCCCCCGCGACGTATTTTTGCGCAGAACGGTGACTTTTTGTTAGAGTTATAAATCTTATCAGCATACCATTCTTCATCGCATTACTTATTAAATGTACCTAAACGCGAATATAACTCACTTTCTTATAAATATCAAAGTTTAGATAATTTTTGACTACAATATTAATATTTTTTAAGGATAAAAGCTCACATCTCCGCCCTCCTTTCGGCCCGACCACGGAAAGGATTCGGGGCGCGGGCGGCCTCCTTTCCGTGGTCACCCGGAAACGTATC
>CAZOKL010000108.1:0-2885 GCA_964580305.1 uncultured Bacteroides sp. | reverse complement strand
TCCGCCCGCGTTTTTTATTTCATGGTTGTGGCGACTGTTGCGATGCTATCTGACGGTGCGGAAAGGATTTTCCGGTATTCGTCCGGAGAGGTCAGGATGCTGACAGCCTTCTCGACGTCGTTGTCGTCTTTAAGTTGCTGGATGATGGAGCCGCGCTGGTAGTAGTAGCGCGTGACGATTTCGTTGGCGATGAGCATCTTGATGTCTTTGGCAAAGTGGTCGAGGTCGCGGTCGAGGTCGTGCGTGAGTTTCTTTTCAAGGGCGTCAAACTCGGCCTTGGCGTCTTCGCTGTAACCCTCCACACCGGCTATCTCCTTGAGTTTTTTGAGTGCCTTCTCGCTCTCGCGGTCATATTTAAAATCGGCTTTCTTCACGCGGGCCTTGAAGTCGGCATAGTCGGCATCGGTCACTTCGAAGTCCTCGGGGGCCGCAATGGTGGGATGAGCCAGGCAATAGTCCGTGGCGTAGTCAAAGAGCACGTCGTCATTGGCCATATAGAAGAGCATTGAAGGCAGTTCGGGGTTTTCCATCGTCACATCGGGCGTCACTCCCCCACCGTCGCGCACGGGACGTCCGCCGGCTGTGCGGAACACGTGGGTCAGGCTGTCGGGGATGCGCTCGGCCTTGCCGCCGGCCGTGCGTTGCTGGTAGTTGATGGCCTGCACGCAGCGTCCGCTGGGGATGTAGTATTTCGAAGTGGTCACTTTCAGACTGCCGCCGTAGGGCAACTCGCGGATGACCTGCACAAGCCCCTTGCCGAAGGTGCGCTCGCCGATGATGACGGCGCGGTCGAGGTCTTGCAGCGAGCCGGCCACGATTTCAGAAGCCGAGGCCGAGTTGCCGTTGACAAGCACGGCCAGGGGGATGTCGAGGTCGAGCGGCTCCTTGCCCGTCTTGCTGGCAGAGGATGCCTGCTTGAGCTTGCCTTTGGTCAACACCACTTCCGTGCCCTTGGGGATGAACATGCTGAGCAGGTCGACCGCCTCATTCATCAGTCCGCCGGGATTGCCGCGCAGGTCGAGCACGAGCGAGCGTGCCCCTTGCTCCTTCAGCTCGATGAAGGCCCGGCGCACGTCGCGAGAACAGCCTTCGAAGAAGCTGCTGAGCACAATGTAGCCCACGCTGTCTTTCAGCATGCCATAGTAGGGCACGGCCGGGGTCTGCACGTTCTCACGCGTTATCTTCACCGTCTGCGGCTCATCCAGTCCGGGGCGTTCATATTTCAGGATGAAGCTGGTGCCCGCTTCGCCGCGCAGGCGGTCACTCACCTGTGAGGTGGTCATCCCGGTGAGGTCTTCTCCGTCAACTTCCAGAAGCACGTCGCCCGGCTTCAATCCGGCCTTCTGGGCTGCCATGCCCTCATAGGGTGAGTCGATGACAACATGGTTTTTCCCCTTGTGAAAGCGGATGATGGAGCCTATGCCGGCAAACTTTCCGGTGGTCATCATTTTCAGTTCCTCGTTCTTGCTTTCGGGATAGTAGACGGTGTAGGGGTCAAGTTGGGAGAGCATGTAGTTTATGCCCGATTCAATGGATTTTTCCGGGTCGATGGTGTCCACGTAACAGATGTCGAGTTCGCGGAACACGGAGTTGAAGATGTTCAGGTTCTTGGAGATTTCGAAATTGCGCGTGTCGCGTTTGAATCCGAAAAAAGTGCCCACGGCGATGAGAAGTCCGCACAGCACAATCAGTTTCCGATGGGTCAGTTTCATATATGAGCAGGTTATGTTTACACGTAGATGAACATACAAAAGTAGGGCGGATGTGTCCTATTCCGATAAGATGGCTTTAATATTTAACTTTATTTCGTCCCAGACTCCGGTCGGAAGCGCCGTGCCCACCACCTGGATGATGGCACCCGAGAGCTCCGTTCCGATGCGCCCGCAAGTGTTGAGGCCGCATCCGCGCATGTATCCATAGAGGAATCCGGCTGCAAAATAGTCGCCTGCGGCGTTGGTGTCTGTCACCTTCACGTTCTTGGCCGGGATGTGTGTCTGTTCGCTGCCGCGCTTGATGTAGGCTCCTGCGGCTCCCACTTTCATCACGACTACATCACAGTGACGCGCCAGTTCGTCAAGCGCTTCCTGCCCGGTGCGGGAGGTGAAGACCCGGGCTTCGTCTTCATTGGCAAACACGATGTCGGCATATTCGTCCACGACATGTGTGATGAAATCCCGGTCGGCTTCCACAATGTTGTAGCTGGCCAAATCATAGCAGACCGTCATGCCGGCCTCCCTGGCCAGCTGGCATGCACGAATCATCAGGTCATGGTTCTGCACCAGGTAGCCCTCTATATATAAATAGGTATATCCTTTCAGTGTCGCTGGGGTAAGTTCACCGGCCGACATGCTTCCTGCCGCACCCAGATAGGTGCCAAAGGTGCGTTGCCCGTCAGGCGATATGAAGATGGAGGCCACGCCTGTGGGCAGTTCACAGCTTTCAAGTCTGGCGTCAATGCCGTGTTCCATGCTGTTTCTGCGGAAAAATTCGCCCAGCGCGTCATCTCCCACTTTGCCGATGATGCCGGTATGTTCGCCGAGGTTGGCCAGCGCCAGCATGGTGTTGCAGGCCGAACCTCCGGTGGTCATGTATGATTTTTGGGTTGTGAAGAATTGATGGATTTGATGATATCTGTCGTTGTCCAGCAGCTGCATGCTACCTTTGGGCAGATGAAACATGTCAAGTGTACGGTCGTCATCCAAACGCACCAGCACATCAACCAGTGCATTCCCTATTCCTATAATTTTATTCATAAATGAAATTTTTCTTGCAAAGATATTGCATATTTCAATATTAGCCGTTACCTTTGCAGCGCATTTCCGAAAAATTGGCTTCAGTAGCTCAGTTGGTTAGAGCACCTGACTGTTAATCAGGGGGTCGTTGGT
>CAZOKL010000107.1:0-6676 GCA_964580305.1 uncultured Bacteroides sp. | reverse complement strand
AAATATTGAGAAACGGACGCATCCTGTTTGTGCAGGCTGAAGGACTTGCTACCAGCCAAGACAATTATGTGGGTGAGAATGCCGAGCATGTTGGTTTGGAACGTAACAAGACATTGGCTTACAACCGTGCATATACTGTCATAAAATGGCTGAAAGAAAACGGCATGTTCAAGAATGTTCCTGACACGGACTTTTCAATCAATGCATTGACAGATCCGATCGTAACAGTTAATGACAAGAGTACGCAGGTGCTGAATGCCAAACTGAACCGTTGCGTAAAGGTTAGGATTCATTGTGTGATTGACCAATAAGTATTTTGAGTTCTTGAGCTTCCGGGGTTGCAAATATGAGAATCGCATTCTTCCAGAAGCTCAAGAACATATAACCCGTTGGCGGAATTAAATATGCGCATATTTAATTCCGCCAACGGGTTATATGTATATATCTTGCAAATAAATCTTTATAAACCCATCAAGCACTTATAAATCTAAAAAGAAATGAATAGAAGCAAATATATACAAGGTATTATTTTTTTTTCTACTTTTGCTACAAATAGAAAACTTAACAAGGATATATCGTATAAATTTAGTAACAAAAATCGACGATTTTCGACATTAAGTTTATTACCAATAAAAAATATTCAATTGACACATCTATGAATATTGCTATTATCAAATACAATGCTGGGAATATATATTCCGTTGACCATGCTTTAAAACGACTAGGAGTAAACGCATGTATCACAGCAGACAACCAACAACTTCAAGCAGCAGACAAGGTGATTTTTCCTGGAGTTGGCGAGGCTGCAAACACCATGCGCTATCTGCAACAGACAGGACTAGACAAAGTCATCCGCTCTTTAAAACAACCGGTGCTGGGTATCTGCCTGGGCATGCAGTTACTATGTAAACATTCGGAAGAGGGAAATGTCGACGGACTTGGCATCTTCGATGTTGACATTAAAAGATTCCAGCCACAAAGTTATCAAGACAAAGTGCCACACATGGGATGGAACACACTGAAAGAAACAAAAGGTAAACTGTTTGAAGGATTCGAACGTGAAGAGTTTGTCTATTTCGTTCACAGTTACTACGCGCCTGTTTGTGCTCATACAGTAGCGCATACCGACTACATCCTTCCATTTAGTGCCGCACTTCAGAAAGACAACTTTTATGCTACTCAGTTTCATCCAGAAAAGAGCGGTTGCATTGGCGAACGCATTCTGCAAAACTTTTTAAAAATCCAACAGTCATGATCGATATTATTCCAGCTATTGACTTAATGGGCGGGAAGTGTGTCCGCTTGTCACAAGGCGATTACCACAGCCGGAAAGTGTATGCTGACAATCCCGTAGATGTTGCCAAAACATTCGAAGCTCAAGGCATTCGCCGAGTCCATCTAGTAGACTTGGACGGAGCCAGGTCACAACACATTGTCAATCATAAAGTGCTGGAGAACATAGCATCTCAGACCTCGCTGAATATTGACTTCGGAGGAGGCATTAAAAGTGATGAAGATTTGGAAAAAGCATTCGACTGCGGCGCACAAATGGTCACTATTGGTAGCATCGCGGCTACTCAACCAAAACTATTCGACCGATGGTTGCAACGATTCGGACCTACTCGTATCATCTTAGGGGCGGATGCCAAGAATGGATATATAGCAGTCAATGGATGGCAAGAGAAGAGCCACTTAGAATTGCTTGCTTACCTAGAACACTATCACCAGAGAGGTATTACTCAAGTGTTATGTACTGATATTGATAAAGATGGTATGCTTCAAGGGCCATCCATTACTCTCTATCAGTGCATCATGAAATACTTTCCCTCACTTTACCTCATAGCTAGTGGTGGAGTCAGCTCCACAGATGACCTCTTCCAACTTCAGAAAGCAGGTATTCCTGCAGTTGTCGTTGGAAAAGCATTGTATGAAAACCATATAACCTTGCAAGATATTCATAATATCATGACAGGGAACGACCATCCACAAACTTCAACGTCATGCTAGCCAAACGAATCATTCCCTGTTTAGATATCAAAGACGGAACTACCGTCAAAGGAACCAACTTTATAGATCTTCGCCAAGCCGGAGACCCTGTTGAATTGGGAAAGTATTATTCTCGAGAAGGAGCCGACGAGCTGGTATTCCTTGACATCACAGCCAGTTACGAAAAACGAAAGACATTTGTCGAACTGGTGCAACGTGTCGCTGCCAATATAAATATTCCGTTTACTGTCGGTGGGGGTATACATGAATTGGCCGACGTTGATCGTCTTCTTCAAGCCGGAGCAGACAAAGTTTCAGTCAACTCAGCCGCACTCCGCAACCCGACACTTATCAACAGCATTGCATCCCACTTCGGTTCACAAGTTTGTGTCGTAGCCATTGATGCAAAAGAAACCCCATTTGGGTGGAAATGCTATCTGAATGGAGGACGTGTGGAAACTGACAAAAAATTGTTCGAGTGGGCAAAAGAAGTCTGTGATAGAGGAGCTGGTGAAATACTCTTTACCAGCATGGATCATGATGGAATGAAAATGGGTTATGCCAACCAAACTTTAACCCGTTTATCTGAGATGCTACCGGTACCCGTCATCGCTTCAGGAGGGGCAGGTTCTTCAGAACACTTTAAAGATGCTTTTTTAAAAGGTAAAGTCGACGCCGCACTCGCAGCCAGTGTTTTTCATTTCGGAAAAATCAGGATTCCAGAATTAAAACAGTATCTTTGCAAACATAATATTAATGTACGATTAAGATAACATTAAACACTAGGAAGTACAAATGGAATTAAACTTTGAGAAAACAAATGGGCTTGTGCCGGCCATTATTCAAGACGATTGTACCGGTAAAGTCCTGATGTTAGGATTTATGAATCAAGAAGCCTATGAAAAAACTGTAGCTACCGGTCTTGTGACTTTCTTCAGCCGTACACGTCAGACGCTGTGGACAAAAGGCGAAACAAGTGGTAATTTGCTCCACGTTGTCTCCATAAAAGCAGATTGTGACAACGATTCCCTGCTCATTAAAGTACGCCCCAATGGTCCTGTATGCCATACGGGAGCAGACACCTGCTGGGGAGAGAAAAATGAAGCAGACATCTGTTTTTTAAGCTACCTGCAAGACTTTATCGAAAAACGACATCAAGAAATGCCTGAAAAATCCTACACCACATCCTTATTCAGGTCCGGTGTAAATCGCGTGGCACAAAAAGTCGGAGAAGAAGCCGTGGAAACAGTCATTGAAGCCACTAACGGCACAGATGGCCGATTGGTCTACGAAGCATCAGACCTACTATATCACCTCATTGTCTTGCTAACTTCAAAAGGTATGCGCATTGAAGATTTGGCACGCGAGCTACAGAAAAGGCATAAATAATCATACTAACACAAAAGTATGATGCTTATTGACTATCAACACGTAGAAATCAATCAACAAGAGCACATCGTGCTCTCTGACGTTAATTTCCAATTAAACGAAGGAGAGTTCGTCTATCTGATTGGCAAAGTGGGCACAGGCAAAACAAGTCTGCTTAAAACTTTCTACGGCGAACTCGGTATTTTTGCGGGTAAAGCCTTGGTGTTGGGCTATGACATGGGTACCATTAAACGCAAGCACATTCCGGCCTTACGAAGAGAATTGGGCATCGTGTTTCAAGATTTCCAATTGCTCACAGATCGCACGGTCTATGATAATTTAGAATTTATCTTGAAAGCCACAGGTTGGAAAAACAAACAAGAAATGCAAACACGCATCAAGGAAGTACTCTCACTGGCTGGAATGAGCAACAAAGGATATAAACTACCGCATGAACTGTCTGGTGGTGAACAGCAACGCATCGTCTTGGCACGAGCCATCTTAAACAGACCTAAAATCATCCTAGCTGACGAACCGACTGGCAATTTGGACGAAGAAACCGGCAACCAGATAGTGGCACTGCTTCATGAAATCAGCAGTAAAGGATCGGCAGTCGTCATGACTACACACAATCTGAAAATCGTGCACGCACACCCGGGTATTGTCTATCAATGCCAAAAGCATCACATTGACGAAATTACACAGACTTTTTATCAAAAATAATATACTAACAATCATAAGGTAAGAAATGAAAGTTTTAAAATTCGGAGGAACATCTGTTGGTTCAGCGCAACGCATGAAAAACGTTGCCAAACTCATTACTGATGGAGAGAAGAAGATTGTTGTCCTCTCAGCAATGTCAGGAACGACCAACACATTGGTAGAAATCTCGGATTACCTCTATAAGAAGAATCCCGAAGGGGCTAACGAGATTATAAACAACTTGGAAGCCACATACCGAAAACATGTGGAAGAACTCTATTTAACAGAAGAATACAAGCAAAAGACGCTAACTTTCCTGAAAGACGAATTTAATTTTATACGGTCTTATACGAAAGACTTGTTCACCTTGTTTGAAGAGAAGATAATCCTTGCACAAGGAGAAATTATCTCCACAAACATGATGACCAATTATCTGCTCGAGCAGGGAATTAGCACGGTACTCATTCCGGCACTCGACTATATGCGTACGGATAAAAATGCAGAGCCAGACCTGAACTACATCAAAAACAAATTGTCACAACTCCTAACCAAGATTCCAGAGGCCGATATTTACATTACACAAGGCTATATCTGCCGCAATGCCTATGGCGAAATTGACAATCTTCAGCGTGGAGGAAGTGACTATACAGCTTCACTCATTGGTGCGGCTATAAACGCCAGCGAAATACAAATCTGGACTGATATCGACGGAATGCACGACAATGACCCACGCATTGTGGATAACACGGCTCCCGTACGTCAACTCCAGTTTGAAGAAGCTGCAGAGTTGGCCTACTTCGGTGCTAAAATACTTCACCCCACCTGTATACAACCGGCAAAGTATGCCAATATCCCTGTGCGTCTGCTAAACACCATGGAATCCGAAGCTCCAGGCACACTCATCTCAAACGAGTCTGAGTATGGCAAAATCAAAGCTGTAGCCGCAAAAGACAACATTACGGCTATCAAAATTAAATCGAGCCGTATGCTGCTGGCCCACGGATTCCTACGCAAGGTATTTGAGATTTTCGAAAGTTATCAAACTTCCATCGACATGATTTGTACCTCAGAAGTAGGTGTATCGATGTCCATTGACAACACGAAGCATCTGCATGAAATCGTCAATGATCTGAAAAAGTATGGCACAGTTACCGTTGATCACAACATGTGTATTGTCTGCGTCGTGGGTGACTTGAAATGGGAAAACATCGGGTTCGAAGCAAAAGCTGTGGCTGCACTCTCCGAAATTCCAGTGCGCATGATTTCATACGGTGGCAGTAACTACAACATTTCTTTCCTTATTAAGGAAGAAGACAAAAAGCGTGCACTCCAAGCGCTAAGCAAGACATTATTTAACCATTAAAACAAGAAAAACGATGAAGGGTATTTTCCCCATAGAAAAATTCAGAAACTTACAGACGCCTTTTTACTATTACGATACAAAACTATTGCGTGACACACTAAATACCATCAACCGCGAGGCCAGAAGATTTGAAGGTTTCCAAGTGCATTATGCCATCAAAGCCAATGCTAACCACAAGCTACTCTCTATTATCCGGGAGGCCGGAATGGGTGTCGATTGCGTGAGTGGTGGCGAAATTCACGCCGCACTCCAAGCTCGTTTTCCTGCCAGCAAAATCGTCTTTGCTGGTGTGGGCAAAGCCGATTGGGAAATAAATTTGGGACTGGATAATAATATATTCTGCTTTAATGTCGAGTCCACTTCCGAACTTGAAATTATCAACGAATTGGCTGAAGCACGAGGCAAAACAGCACGTGTGGCACTACGCATCAATCCGAATGTGGGAGCACACACGCATGCGCACATTACCACCGGACGGGCGGAAAACAAGTTTGGCATTAGTATGGAACAGATGGACGATGTGGTCGACCTCACCATGGCACTTCCACATGTGCAACTCGTGGGCCTGCACTTCCATATCGGATCACAGATTCTTGACATGGGCGACTTCGCTGCTTTGTGCAACCGCATCAACGAACTGCAAGCTCAACTGGCCGCACGCCACATCCTCGTGGAGCATATTAATGTGGGCGGAGGCTTGGGCATCGATTACCAGCATCCCAACCGCCAATCCATCCCCAACTTCGCCGATTACTTTGCCTGCTACAACAAGCATCTGCGCCGCTACGGACAACAAACAGTTCATTTTGAGTTGGGACGAGCCGTGGTCGGGCAGTGTGGGTCGCTCATCACCCAAGTGCTCTACGTAAAACGAGGCACACACAAACAGTTTGCCATCGTCGACGCCGGCATGACAGACCTCATCCGCCCAGCCCTCTACCAAGCCTATCACAAGATTGAGAACATCACGTCTGAACGTCCAATGGAAGTCTACGACGTCGTGGGACCCATCTGCGAATCGTCGGATGTATTTGGTAAGGCTGTCGACCTCAACCAAACATTACGCCACGACCTGCTGGCCATCCGTTCAGCTGGTGCTTATGGCGAAATCATGGCATCAGGCTACAACTGCCGACCTCTGCCTCAAGGATATACGTCGGATGAACTGATCTGACCTGCTGTAATACTAGCTAGCTATATCTGCAGAGAGCACCCAAAAGAGAGGGACCGGATGCGGAAGAGAATGAAACAATGCAG
>CAZOKL010000106.1:2264-6688 GCA_964580305.1 uncultured Bacteroides sp. | reverse complement strand
TTGCTGAATTTCCCTATGAAGTAGGATATTTGCAGATAGCTGAGAGTTAACATTTTCTCTGCTCAATCTTACAATACATACAGAATACGCATGGTCTCGAAAGTTTCAAATCTTGTGTTTTCTCTTCTTTCTTTCTTCTTCTCTTTTTTTAGCAACATACCATCCTATTGCCGATGCTATGAAAGAAACGCCGGCATAACCTACTACGTAATGCCAATTTGAAGGTTGATAATAGATAAACAGAGTCGGAATAAAAAGGATTGTAATAGCAAGTGGAAACCACCAACCATAAGGGCGCACAACACCATAAGAATAAGAACAGATGAAATAGATAATAGGATTTACAATAGTAGGAAACAGCCATGTTACAATCTCCGCATTGCAAAACATGGGAAATACGTATAACCCTACGAGAGCCAAAAATAAATAAGTAATCAGTTCTTTCATGACAATAATATTATTTGTAAAGTAAGAATATGCACGGAATCTTTGATAGTGTCGGAAGTTTGCCTTTCCAATCCTTTATACTCCGTGTTTTGATGTATTCATCCTTGCACGTCAGATTGGCAGCAATACATAACTTGGTTTGTGGACGACAACTTTTCAGGATATCGTCAAGCATTTTATGATTACGATAGGGTGTTTCGATGAAAAGCTGAGTTTGATTCTCTGTGTAAATACGTTGTTCCAGCAGTTTCAGAGTTTTAGTACGTTCTCCTGCCTCAATGGGTAAATAGCCATGAAAAGCAAAATTCTGTCCATTGAAACCTGATCCCATGATGGAGAGTATAATGGATGAAGGTCCAACCATAGGAACTACTTTCAGTCCTTTTCGCTGTGCAATGGCCACAACATCAGTTCCCGGATCTGCCACTGCAGGACAACCGGCTTCAGAAATGATTCCCATAGGCATTCCATTTTCCAGTGGTTTAAGATAGTCAGAAATGGCTTCAGCAGACGTGTGTTTGTTGAGTGGATAGAAAGATAGGTTATCGATGTTGATTGTTGAGTCAACCTTTTTGAGAAAACGACGTGCCGAACGAACATCTTCCACAATGAAATGTCTTATCGCACGAATGACATGGCAATTATAAGCTGGTAATACAGTCTCGATGGAAGTGTCTCCCAACGTGACCGGAAGTAAATAGAGAGCAGTTTCCATTCAGTTGTTCTAAAAAAAATAAGGACGTAGTCCACAAACAGATGCGGTACTACGCTCCTTATGTTATGCAAAGAATTTATCCGTAGATAATCTTTCCGTGTTCATCCTTGTATTCGTCAAGCCCTTTCTCATAGGTAGCCATAGCGCGTAGACTCATACCCACGCTGGAGAAACCACCGTCATGGTAGAGGTTTTGCATGGTTACCTTCTTAGTCAAGTCAGAGAACATTACGATGCAGTAATCGGCACACTCGGCAGCTGAAGCATTGCCTAGAGGCGACATGCGATTGGCGAAATCAAAAAGTTTGTCCATACCTTTCACACCGGAACCAGCTGTAGTCATGGTAGGTGATTGGGAGATGGTGTTCACGCGGACACGGCTTTCACGACCGTAAATGTATCCGAAGCTACGAGCGATGGACTCCAACAAAGCTTTTGCGTCGGCCATGTCGTTGTAACCGTAAAAAGTGCGCTGTGCAGCCACGTAACTCAAGGCGATGATAGAGCCTTCATCTGCAATGGCTTCCTGCTTTTTGGCTACTTGCAGCATCTTATGAAAAGAGATGGCTGAGATGTCCAATGTTGTTGAAAGCATATTGTAATCCAAGTTATCATATGTACGTTTCTTACGTACGTTGGGTGACATGCCAATGGAATGGAGCACAAAGTCGATTTTTCCGCCAAGCACCTCCACTGAACGTTTAAACACATTCTCTAAGTCTTCCACACTGGTCGCATCGGCCGGAATGACTTCGCAATGCAGTTTCTCAGCCAAAGCCGAAACCTGTCCCATACGCACGGCCACTGGTGTATTCGATAAGGTAATCGTAGCACCCTCTTCAACAGCTCGTTCTGCTACTTTCCAAGCGATTGATTGCTCATTGAGAGCACCAAAGATAATACCTCTTTTTCCTTTCAATAAGTTGTAACTCATAAATTGATATTTGATTAATTCGGGCGCAAAGATAAAATGAAATCTCTATAATTACAGCAAAACTTTATCCCAAAAGGCAAAAATGTAGCTATTTTGTTGTTCAAACCTCTTTCCATAAGACGAATTATGTTATCTTTGGCCACACAATAATTTATTCTACTAATAACCAATATCAAATGAATGCACATTTTATTAAAGCTGTTGTCATGGTCATGGGATTGATTTTATTTGCATCGTGTCAGTCTATGACTACGAATACCCCTGAATCTACTAGTTACACCATTAGTGAAAGCACTTATGCCAACCTACCTTTTGAAATGGACAAGGTGACACAGCCCTCATTCTCGAGTTATGAAGTCTTAATCACCGACTTTGATGCGAAGCCTGACGGCTTAACACTTAATACTGAAGCCATCAACAAAGCCATCAGACAGGTGCATGAGAAGGGGGGCGGCAAGGTAATAATTCCTGCCGGATTATGGCTGACAGGCCCCATTGAACTACTGAGCAATGTTAACCTGTATTTGGACTATAATGCATTGGTGCTTTTCTCTGCAGATCATTCACTCTATCCCATCATTTCCACTTCGTTTGAGGGATTGAGTACGATGCGATGCCAGTCGCCCATCTTTGCCCGCAACGCTGAGAACATTGCCATCACCGGACATGGCACTTTCGATGGAAACGGTGACACATGGCGTCCCGTGAAGAAAAGCAAGCTTACGGAAGGTCAATGGGAGAAACTCCTTGCTTCAGGCGGTGTGACCGATGCAAAAGGTAACGTTTGGTATCCCAGCGTGGGAGCTCGTGACGGAGCTAGTATTACAAAAGAATTTAATGTGCCCGACAGCGAGATAATCAAAGCCAGTGGAGGAAACCAAGTCTGGGAATCCATTCGCGACTTCCTGCGTCCCGTACTCCTGAGTTTCTCTGAGTGCAAAACGGTACTTCTTGAGGGTGTGACATTCAAGAATTCGCCAAGCTGGTGCCTGCATCCGATAATGTGCGAACACCTTACAATCAACAATATAAGTGTTTCCAATCCTTGGTATTCTCAGAACGGTGACGCGCTTGACATCGAGTCATGCACGAACGTCTTGGTGCTTAACTCCACTTTTGACGCAGGTGATGATGCCATCTGCATCAAGTCAGGAAAGAACGAGGAAGGGCGTGAGCGGGGTATACCCACGCAGAACGTTATCGTGCGTAATAATACTGTTCTGCACGGACATGGAGGATTTGTCGTTGGCAGCGAGATGTCGGGCGGAGTGAAGAATATCTTCGTGGATAACTGCACTTTTCTGGGTACGGATGTTGGACTCCGTTTCAAGAGCACACGTGGACGTGGTGGCATCGTAGAGAATATCTATATACATAAAGTGAATATGATTAATATCCCTGGAGAGGCACTCCTCTTCGACCTGTTTTATGGCGGAGCATCGACAAATAACGCTGTACCGCCCGTGAGTGAGGAGACACCAGTATTCCGCAACATATACATCAACGACGTTACTTGTAAGGGAGCTGGACGGGCCATTTTATTCAATGGACTTCCTGAGATGCCTATCGAGAATGTTAATTTGGAGAACATCATCATTTCTGATGCTGTCGATGGTGCAGTCTTGAGCTATGCTACTGATGTCAATATAGACAATCTGACCATTGCGACCAAGACTCCAGCGCCTACCGTAAGTCTGCGCAATGTGTCAACAATTACCATCAACGGACAGACCTATGATGAAGTAGGCAATGAAGGTAGGCAACTCAGCCTTGACAATCTCAATGAACAGAAATAACACACATGATGCATACGATAAGGTATATAACAATTTTATTATTTGTTCTGGTTGTGATTCCGTTCGCAACCGAAGCACAAACTCATGAGAGAACCGTTGGTATCACGGTGGAAAATACGTGGGAACATGCAAAGATGAACGAACCAGTGGTAGTTCGTCTGGCCGATTTGAAGCCAGACTTTGAGGTGCGTTCGGCTGTTGTTTACAACGGCACGGAGGAAATCCCCTCGCAACTTGACGATCTTAATCGTGACATGGAGGCTGATGAACTGGTCTTCGTCATCGACATTCCTGCCCGTACGAAACAATTATTGCAGGTGGTTTTATCCGATCGGCCTGCCGACAAACGCTATTTGGCTCGTACGTATGCGCAGATGCGACTCAATGACAAAAGTCAGAAGAATCCACACATCCAATACATCACATTTGACGGTAGTGTCCCCGTCAAACAGTCATATAGCGCGATGTATCATCACGGGCCTGCATTTGAGTCTGAACTTGTCGCTTTTCGTGCCTATATGGACAATCGTCA
>CAZOKL010000106.1:0-2164 GCA_964580305.1 uncultured Bacteroides sp. | reverse complement strand
GAGTTTTTCGATTGTAACTGGCAATATGACGGTACTGTGCTCAATATGGTTCAACGCTACACACTCTATGCTGGACACCGTGATGTTCGTGTCGACATCCGTTTCAAGGAAACCGATGCGCAAGACAAGACTTTTAGCAGTGGCGTGCAGAAACTGGAGCGTGACAATGTGGGCTTCCTCCAGGCTGACGGACTGGCAGGCTCGTGGGGCAGTAATTTGGCTTACAAGAATGACACCATTAATCATCCACGTGAAACCGTGGGTTTGGGCATCTGCGTACCTCGTGACTATGTGATGGAGTCACTTGAGGACGAAGTGAACTACCTCTTCTTGATGAAGACCGGGGGAACACATTCACTTACTTATCATTTCACCTTTACAGCGACTAAGGAAGAAACGGGATATACCAACAGTACAGATTGGTTCGCCCATCTCAAAGAGTGGCAAGCCTCACTTGCACATCCCTGCATAATCACTATTATGAATCAATAATCTCTACAACAATAATGATACGAAAGAAAATATTTCTCGTTGGTCTTGTGCTGACATTTACGCTGCCACTCGCGGCACAAGAAGCAGAGTCCTACCGTTCGCAAGTGTGGACGTCTGACCAAGGCGACGGCACCTACAAGAACCCCGTGCTCTATGCCGACTATTCCGATCCTGACGCATGCCGCGTTGGAGACGACTTTTATCTCACCTCTTCGAGTTTCAACTGTGTGCCAGGGCTACAGATTCTCCATTCAAAAGACCTTGTTAACTGGAGCATTATTGGTGCAGCTGTGCCTTGGGCCGTCCCCCCTACGAGCGACACTGTACCTCAGCACGGCAAGCGCATTTGGGCTCCCTGCATACGCCATCATGACGGCTGGTTCTATATCTTTTGGGGCGACCCCGACCAAGGAGCTTTTATGGTGAAAGCTCAAGATCCTCGCGGTCCTTGGACGGAACCCGTGCTTGTGAAGCAGGGTATCGGTATCATCGACACTACGCCTCTTTGGGATGACGATGGCCGTGTCTATCTTGCACACGCTTACGCAGGAAGCCGAGCGGGATTGAAAAGTGTTATCGCTATCTGCGAACTCTCACCTGATGCCTCACAGGCCATTACTCCCTCGCGTATTGTGTTTGATGGTCACGAGGGACAGGGTACGTGTGAAGGCCCGAAATTCTACAAACATAACAACTATTACTATATATTCCATCCTGCGGGCGGTGTCCCCACTGGTTTTCAGACCGTGCAGCGTTCGAAAAATATTTATGGTCCGTATGAAAACCGTATCGTGCTCGCTCAAGGTAAAAGTCCTATCAATGGCCCCCACCAAGGAGCGTGGATTGACACCCCGACAGGTGAGGATTGGTTCCTCCACTTCCAAGACGTGGGTGCCTACGGTCGACTAGTGCACCTGCAACCCATGCGCTGGATTGACGATTGGCCCGTTATTGGCATTGACGACGACGGAGACGGCTGCGGCGATCCCGTGCTAACGTATCGTAAGCCCAATGTAGGCTGTACTTACCCCGTCTGTACTCCGCAGGAAAGCGACGAATTTGATGGTTATGTCATTGGCCCGCAGTGGCAATGGCAGGCCAACTACAATGAGAAGTGGGCCTACTGTGCCGGCGATAAGAGCTATCTCCGCTTGTATTCTTTTCCTGTGGTGAGTGACTACAAAAACCTCTCTGACGTGCCAAACCTATTGTTACAGAAGACCACTGCACCTGAACAGACCGTCACCACGAAGATAACTTTCCGTCCTACGGAGAAATATGCTGGTGAACGTACAGGCCTCGTCATCTTTGGATGTGACTACGCCGCACTTATCGTTGAAAGCACTGACAATAGTGGACTGGTACTCTCCCAGGTAGAGTGTCTGAAAGCTGATAAGGGGGCATCTGAGACGATCAACGAGCAGGTGATACTCACCGACAGTATCTTTTATCTCCGAGCCCGCATTTATGACACAGGTGAAAAGAACAGCAAGAGCGAAGGGGGGCATGACCAAGTCATCATGTGCGAGTTTTCCTACAGCACGAATGGTCGAAAGTTTTATCCGTTGGGCAAGGTCTTCCATGTGCGCGAAGGGCAATGGATTGGTGCGAAACACGGTGTGTTCTGCACCCGTCCTGCCATTGTGAGCAATGATGGTGGATGGGCCGATAT
>CAZOKL010000105.1:0-6690 GCA_964580305.1 uncultured Bacteroides sp. | reverse complement strand
AGTAGACTTTGTTCGCCCGTCACCATATTCTTCAAGGTGAATTTTCCTTCTTGCATCTCATTCTCACCCGCAATGGCCACGAAAGGTATGCCTTTGGCATTGGCATAGCTCATCTGCTTCTTCATCTTCGCACTGTCGGGATAGATTTCCGCACGGATGCCTGCTTTACGTGCTTTGGTCAGCACGGGCAAACAGTAGACAGACTCGGCCGGGCCGAAGTTGACAAAGAGGAGTTGCGTGCCGTTGACGGCTTCCTTCGGGTAGAGGTCGAGCTGATTGAGCACGTCGAAAATGCGGTCGGCCCCGAATGAGATGCCCACGCCCGACACGCCCGGCATGCCGAACACGCCCGTTAGATTGTCGTAACGGCCGCCACCGCTGATGCTGCCTATCTGTACGTCGAGCGCCTTCACTTCGAAGATGGCACCTGTGTAGTAGTTTAAGCCGCGTGCCAGCGTGAGGTCGAGTTCCACCTCGTTGCGAATGTCCAGGCCGGACAGTGTGTTAAGAATAAATTCGCATTCTTCCACGCCTTTCATACCTGTGTTGCTGGCTGCCAGCACCTCTTTCAGTGTGGACAGTTTCTCGGCATTCGTGCCGCTGAGCAGAATGATGGGTTGCAGGCGGTCGATGGCTTCCTGCGGGATGCCTTTCGATGCCAGTTCGGCATTGACATTGTCAAGCCCGATTTTGTCCAGCTTGTCAATGGCCACGGTGATGTCGACAATTTTGTCCGCCTCGCCAATGATTTCGGCAATGCCTGAAAGAATCTTGCGGTTGTTCACCTTGATGGCCACCCGCACGTCGAAGTGTGAAAACACCATGTCAATCATCTGCACCAGCTCAGCCTCATTGAGCAGCGAGTCGCTGCCCACCACGTCGGCATCGCATTGGTAGAACTCCCGGTAACGTCCCTTCTGCGGGCGGTCAGCGCGCCACACAGGCTGAATCTGGAAACGTTTGAAGGGAAAGGTGATTTCCTCACGATGCATCACCACATAGCGGGCAAAGGGCACGGTGAGGTCATAACGTAATCCTTTTTCGCAGAATTTGGATGCCAGCTTGGTGGCGTTGCGTGAGAGCAACTCCTCGTCAGTCAGTCCCGAAAAATAGTCACCGGAGTTTTGGATTTTGAAAAGCAGTTTGTCGCCCTCGTCACCATACTTGCCCATCAGTGTGGACAGGTTTTCCATGGCAGGAGTTTCAATTTGTTGGAATCCGAAATGATGGAACACGGTGCGTATGGTGTTGAATATATAGTTACGTTTCGCCATTTCTACGGGCGAAAAATCTCTCGTTCCTTTGGGAATGGATGGTTTTGTTGCCATATTGCTTTGATGTTTATAGATTTTGAGTTTCACATAATCAGAGGCAAAGGTAAGATTTTTGTGCCGTATCGCCACTCATTGCCTGCAAAATCTGCCGGTTGGTAAAGAATCCGCAGTGGAAATATCAAATCCCTGCGGGGGAGCGTGTTAAGAGCAGGCAACCTTACCCTCCTTTCCGTCCTCGGGCGGAGTCTAGGCCGTGCACGGGCGGAAAGGAGGGTAGGGAAGAGCGCACTCCAGGGTAAGGTCGCCCGTCTTTTACCCGCAGGTGAAGGCAGCCTGGGAGAGTGACGAAAATATGCTTGATAACATGCTTTGCTTACATCTGTGTTCTTTTTGGGCGGACTTTTGTTGCATCTTGGTATTGCAAATAAAGGGAATAATCGTACATTTGCCCAGCAATTAACTTAAACTTTAAAAGAAATGACAGAGAAGATTCACCAGACGTTGCGTGACTCGAAAGCTGCCCGTTGGACAGCGTTGGCTGTTGTCGCGTTTACGATGTTATGCGGTTATTTCCTGACCGATGTGATGGCTCCATTGAAGCCGATGTTAGAGGAAGAGTTGTTATGGACAAGTACGGACTATGGCCTGTTCACGAGTGCCTACGGTTGGTTCAACGTCTTTTTGCTGATGTTGATTTTTGGTGGAATCATTCTCGACAAAATGGGGGTGCGTTTCACCGGACTTGGAGCCTGCATCCTGATGGTCATTGGATGTGGCATTAAATATGGTGCCATCTCTGGGCTTTTCCCGCTTGAAGGCACG
Organism: uncultured Bacteroides sp.; assembly: GCA_964580305.1. GTDB lineage: Bacteria > Bacteroidota > Bacteroidia > Bacteroidales > Bacteroidaceae > Phocaeicola_A. The sequence goes on along the minus strand of CAZOKL010000105.1, from coordinate 4,594 downwards.
GTGATTGTGGGCATGAAAGGACAAGTGGCCGTGGCAGCCCTGGGCTATGCCATCTTTGGCGTGGGCGTTGAGACGGCCGGCATCACGGTGTCGAAAATCATCGTGAAGTGGTTTAAAGGTTATGAAATGGCCCTGGCGATGGGTCTGGAGATGGCCACGGCTCGTTTGGGCACGATGCTGGCCATGTCGGTTACAGTCCCCTTTGCCAGGTTAACGGGCAGTCTTTCCGCACCCGTTTTGTTGTGTCTCATCATGCTGTGCATCGGTCTGATTTCGTTTTGTGTCTACACGGTGATGGATAAGAAGCTTGAGGCATCAATCGGCAAAGATGAGGCTTCGGCCGACGATGGCTTCCGCCTGAGCGACATCGTGCTCATCGTGCGCAACAAAGGCTTTTGGTTGATAGCCTTGCTGTGCGTGTTGTTCTATTCGGCCGTGTTCCCCTTCTTGAAATATGCTACTGACTTGATGGTCAATAAATACGACGTCGGCCAGGAACTGGCGGGCATCATTCCGAGTCTCTTGCCGTTGGGCACGCTGTTTCTGACTCCGTTTTTTGGCAATCTTTATGACCGCAAGGGCAAGGGTGCTACCATCATGCTCATCGGTGCTTTGATGCTGATTGGCGTGCATGTGCTTTTTGCCTTGCCAATACTCAACTATTGGTGGTTTGCCACCATCGTCATGATTGTGCTGGGCATTGCTTTTTCCCTGGTGCCGTCGGCCATGTGGCCTTCCGTGCCTAAAATCATTCCGGAAAAACAGTTAGGCACAGCCTATGCCTTGATATTCTGGGTGCAAAATTGGGGATTGATGGGTGTGCCCGCTTTGATTGGCTGGGTGCTTGACCGTTATTGCAAGTTGGGTGGAGAAGGACAGCCGGCCTATGACTATACCTTGCCGATGGTGATATTTGCCTGCTTCGGTGTGTTGGCTTTGATAGTCGCTGTGATGCTGAAAGCCGAAGATAAGAAAAAAGGCTATGGACTGGAAGAGGCCAATATCAAGCAGTAAGGATTTGTATTATCCGCCGGTTTTCGGGCGGTGAGTAGATGTCATAATCATATAGAGGCCACGGCATGGCGCAGATGAAATGATTGGAAGTCTGCACCATGCCGTGGCTTTTGGGTTGCATAGCCGCAAAATTACGGTGTGATTTATCAATATTTCTTTTTAACGCACAAAAGTGTATTTCTTCACTGCATCCGATGATAAATACACTTTTGTGTCAAATAAAAGAAGGATATTCGTCTTTAGTATATTCCCATACGATGAAGTTCAAGAAATATGATTGCCAAACAGACTATGCCACTTGTGAAAGCTGCCAGAAGAAAACCACGGCCATTCCCAACAGCACCACGCCCAGCACTCCGTAGCACCAGCGGGCGCGATGGCGGCCCAATCTGCGCACAATGAAGCGTGTGTTTTGTGCGGTGAAGAACCAGTCCCAATCGAGCACGGCGGCAAGTAGCGACACGATGCCCGAGAACACAAACAGGGAAATGATGAAATAATGTGGTGCCATTGTCTTATGGGTTCATACTGACGATACGTTCGTCGTTCTCCGTTTCTTCAATAGTCACTTTGATGGCATCTGTCGGGAGCAATTCTTCCACCAACTCCGGCCATTCGATGAAACACAGTGCACCACTGTAGAAATAGTCTTCATAGCCCATATCGTAGACCTCCTCCAATTTCTTGATGCGGTAGAAGTCGAAATGATAGATCAGCTCACCGTTTTCCGAGCGATATTCATTCACAATGGCGAAGGTCGGTGAGTTGATGACATCGGTCACGCCCAGACATTCACAAATAGCCTTGATGAAAGTCGTCTTGCCGGCACCCATCTTGCCGTAGAAGGCAAAGACAGTGCTGTCGCCCATGGCAGCAATGAATTGGCGGGCGGCTTCTTGGATGTTGTCCAATGAGGTAATCTTAATTTCCATATTGTTCTTTTTTAGTTATCAGGCAAGTCAAGTTCTTCCCTATCTTACATAGGGCATAAATGAGGATGGAGAAGAAAATGATGGATGCTCCCGAGGGGACGTTGTAGCGATAAGAAAGCAACAGCCCGCCCAAACAACTCACCCAGGCAATCACGACCGACAGTCCGATGATGCGGCGGAAGTCATAGGTGAAGAGGTTGGCCGTCATTTGCGGGATGGTCAGCAGGGAGATGGCCAGCACAATGCCCACCATGCGCAGGCAAGCCACGATGGTGAGTGCAATGAACATCATCAGTCCGTATTCGATGAAAGTGACGGGCAATCCCCGGGAACGGGCGAACTCGTGGTCGAACGCCGTGTAGACAATGGGGCGCAGGAAAAGCGTGAAGATGAGCCCTAACAATGCAGCCAGCACAGCCAGTATCCAAAGGTCGGCAGAGGTGATGGTGAGAATGTTTCCAAAGAGATAGGATGACAAGTCGGGGGCAAAGCCCGGTGCCAGAAAGCTGAAAATGATGCCGATGGCCATGCCAAACGTCCAGAACACGGCAATGGCGGAGTCTTCACGCATGTCGCGCCGCTTGCTCAGCCACTCCACTCCGAAGGCAGACAAAACCGAGAAGATGGCTGCACCCAGAATGGGCGATATGCCGAGATAGACACCCAGTCCGATGCCGCCAAACGAGGCATGCGTGATGCCTCCGCTGATGAACACCAGCCGACGTGTGACGATGTACGTCCCAATGATGCCACAGGCTATGCCGGCCAGCAGGCTTCCCAACAAAGCATTTTGAAAAAAAGTATAGTGCAGTATGTCCATAAGTCTCATTGTTCGGTTAGTTGGGTCAGTCTGGTGTGGAACGGAGTTCTTCCACAAGAAGAAAGACTTCGGGCTTGAGTGCATCGGGCAAAGCGACACCGCGCAGCTCCAGGCTGCGCACCCAACCGGGCACATCGTCCTCACGCATGGTGTAGAGCACCTCGCGGAATGCTTCGGCCTGTTCGGCGGTGTAGCCGTCTGAGGGAATGCCCCGATAGGCATCAAGTTCTTCGTCATCGTAATATTCGGCTGTCTGTTGCACACCGGCCAGCAGGCTGCGGCGCTCACATACGGCATGTTGTCCGCAACAGCTCCCGTCGGCTGGCCGTGGCTTTTCAGCCGAGGCTTCTTCCGAATGCTGAGAGACGGATGTCCGTCGGGATTGCCACAGATGACCAAGGTAGACCACCACGCCCAATCCGACCAGCAGACCTATTAGTAATAAACAAAGTTCTATAATCATGACTCTGTACAATTGAATCCTGCTTGGGAGAGGTCGGCCCAATAGTGTGGATAGGATTTGGAGACCACGTGTGGTTCACGGACGCATAGCGGCCCGATGCGCAATGCCGCCGGGGCAAAAGCCAGCGCCATGCGGTGGTCGTCATAAGTGTCAATGATGGGGAGACTGTCGGCTGCGGTGCGTGTCCCGTCCCAGACGAGGGCTGCATGCTCCGCCTCTTCCCGTAAGACATAGCCCAGCTTGTGCATCTCAGAAATAAGGGCGGCGATGCGGTCGGTCTCCTTGATCTTCAGACTTTGGAGTCCGCAGAAGCGGAAAGGCACACCGAGCAGGGCACATGTCACGACGAATGTCTGTGCCAGGTCGGGCTGGTTGGAAAAGTCATAGTCCATCCGGCTGACGGTGCGTGTGCATTTCTCCAGCATGACACCCTCATCTGTGTAATGCGTCCGCACGCCGAGTCCTTCAAACAGACGTGCCACCGCACTGTCGCCTTGGCAACTGTCGGCCCGCAGACCGAGCAGACGAATGGTTGCCGTGTCACACAGGGCTGACATCTCATACCAGTAGGAAGCTGCGCTCCAGTCGCTCTCCACGGTGAAAGGCTGTGGCCGGTAAGGGCCGTGCTCCACGCGAATGGCTGGTATGTCGCCATCTGTCTGCCATGCCACTTGCGCACCAAACTCCTGCATGAGCTTGATGGTCAAGTCAATGTATGGACGGGAAATGAGCTGCCCCGTGAGGTGCAGGGTGAGTCCGTCAGGCAGCATGGGGCCTATCATAAGTAAGGAAGAGATGTATTGTGAGCTGACATTGCCGGGGAGGGACGTCGCAGAGCCGGTCAGTGTCCGGCCACAGATGCGCAGCGGGGGGAAGCCTTCAGACTTGACATAGCTGATGTCGGCTCCCAATGAACGCAGGGCGTCGACCAGTATGCGGATGGGGCGTTGCTGCATACGACGGGTGCCGGTGAGAATGTGAACCTCTCCCGGACGAATGGCATAGTATGACGTCAGGAAGCGCATCGCGGTGCCGGCTGCACCGATGTCGACTGTTTCATCGCTTGATTGCAGAGCATGCACTGTCGCCTGCGTGTCGTCGCAGTCAGACAGGCCATGCAGTGGAGTCGTTCCATGGGCCAGAGCATGGATGATGAGTGCCCGGTTGCAGATGCTTTTGGAAGATGGCAGGGCGACGGTCGTGTGCATACGTGTCGGGGCCGTGATTCGTAGTTGCATGTTAACGTTCGTGTTTTGAGGGTTAATCTACTGTGCAAATGTAGGAATAAAAAGAATATGCTCATCGAAAAGAAACGGATTTTGCAGACGGATGACAGTCCGTTTCGTGTCGGACTCGGTAAAACCT
>CAZOKL010000104.1:0-6729 GCA_964580305.1 uncultured Bacteroides sp. | reverse complement strand
TCCAGTAACGCCTTTTTATGTATATGCCGCCCACCCTGCCGCACCATCTGGATGGCTTCGGCGTGAAAGGCACGTTGCAAAGATATAGTTTTTCTGATGAAAACCAATCGTTTTGTCCTGATGTTTTCGCCCCTTGTTTGCAGGTTTGTTTACAGTCTGTTTTGTTATCTGCGCATGATGAAGACTTTCTGGGAGTTTCGGACTGCTTATCCTCGTTGGTGCGAAGTGAAACCACTGATTATAGCACATTGATACCAATGCCATATTAAAATTAAACGCTAACTAAAGACAAGCAGAAAGCCAGCGGTGTGTACCTCTTTTTCGCCCGTATCACAGTGGACGGTGTGGTGAGTTGTTTTTAATACAAAGTTGGATACAATACCCTTATTGTCAGTGAATTGATTTGCGCAGGAATCTCCTGCGCAAATTCTATATACTTATTATTAACCTCTTAGAGAGTCTTAATGTATCATTCAGATTGGTCGGTATCCAAGCCATTTTGTAATGTCTGTCGTACTGGTCGTAGTATGTTCCAGTATGTCATAATAGGACTTTTCTTCTCGCAGTATTTCTGCCGACATACTGTAAAACCGCAACGGGAAGCCGTCCGCCTTTGCCAACAACATATCGGTAATGGTTCGTGTCAAACGACCGTTACCGTCGTCGAAAGGATGGATGGCAACAAACCACAGGTGTGCCACTGCTGCTTTCAGCACCGGGTCAATCCCTGCATTCCCGTCATTAATCCAGACCAGAAACTCGTTCATCATGCTTGAGACGGCATCAAACGGCGGTGCCTCGTAGTGTACCTTCTCCTTGCCCATTGCCCCGAAACTATTATTCCATGTAAAGGAAGGCCATTCAGGATATTGCCATATATAATAAAGGTCTGATGCTCATTCGGTTTATTTGCAAAAATAGAATTAATGATACGGGCAGACAAATTATTCTCGTCATATTTTGATTAGAATAGCAACGGCATTCCAATCATCTATACAGGAATCCCTATATTGGTGAATCACCAACTTTGATTTTATGGCACCTTGCACTGAAAGTGTAGCAGAAGATTCTGCGAACCCGTTGAGGCCGACCTCAAAAAATCTCTTTCGGGTCGGCCTTCTTCCTCGCGTTATCCGAACCATGTTCAGACTGGTCGATCACGGTCTCTATTCCGCCCGACCACGGAAAGGAATCCGTTCGCGGCCCGAGTAGAGGCCGTGGTCGGCCGCCCTCTAAGGTAGGGTTTTGCCCGCTCTGTGACGAGAATTAATTGCTTACGGGTCAGATTTTTTCGGTAGATGCATATTATTATTCGCAAATAAGGTACCGATTAGCATATTTGTTTGTCTTTTTAATGAAAATATGATAATTACTAATTTTATAAGTTAAACCATGATGTATTGTTTAAAGAGAAGAGAAAACGACAGCCGGACGCGCAGGCTATTCCTGCTGATGTCATTGTTTTTCTTGTGGGGGGGGTAAATTATGCCCAGCCTAATTTCGTTGAAAATAAACCAATTACCTACAAATGTTCCAAATATCCACTTCAAAAAGCATTGACAGAGGTGGAACGTTTGTCGGGTTATTACCGCATCCAGTATGTCCTAACCGATGTGGAACCCTACACGGTGACGGTGAATTTGCAGGATGCAACTATCGACCAAGCCATGTCGAGCCTGCTGAAATCCACTGCGCTGAAGTATGAGATTCATCAGCGTTTCGTGCAGGTTTACAATCCCAAAACTCGTTCCAGTGGTGACAATGTCCAGGCAGGCAGTCACTCTCTGTCAGGCGACGGCACGGTGCGCGGCCAAGTGTTCGACGAGCAGGGCGAACCGCTCATCGGGGTGACTGTGCGTGAGCCTGAAGGTAAAACCGGTACGGTGACCGATATGGACGGACGCTTTTCGTTACGTCTTTCCGGACGTTCCTCCAAACTTTTGTTTTCCTATATTGGCAAAAAGGATGTGGAGATGGAGGCTTCGACGCATCGTCTGCTCCGTGTGGTGATGGAGGACAACACGCGCCTGCTTGACGACGTGGTGGTGACGGGTTATCAGACCCTCTCGCGTGAGCGTGTCACGGGTGCTTTTGACAAGGTAAGCTCCGAAATTCTGTCGGCACGTCCCTCGGCCGACATATCCTCGGCCTTGCAGGGCATGGTGGCCGGCATGCAAGCCACGGAGAATGAAGACGGTTCGGTGGACTTTCTCATTCGTGGCACCAGTTCGCTTTATGCCGACACGGCACCGCTCATTGTGGTTGACGGCTTTCCCATCGAGGGTACGTTCAGCAGCATCAACCCGAACGATGTGGAGAGTGTCACCGTGCTCAAGGATGCTGCTGCGGCTTCCATTTGGGGTGCCCGTTCAGCCAACGGTGTCATCGTGGTCACCACGAAACGTGCCAAGCAGAATTCCCGCCTGAGTGTCGATGTGCAGACATTTTGGCGCATCGGCACAGAGCCCGACCTCGACTATATTCTGGCCCAAGCTGACAGCCGCACGACGGTGGACTATGAGATTCAAGCACTTGAAAACGGTTGGAACATGGGTGAATACACTCCCGGATTCACCAGTGTGCAGTCTGCCTTGTCACTGGCCATGGAGTATTGGTATGCCAACAAATATCGCGGCATGTCAGAGGAGGAAATGAACGCCGGACTGGAACGCCTGCGCAACATCAACAACCGCAGTCAGCTGAAGAAATATCTGATGCAGACTCCCTTGCTGCAACAATACAATGCCAGCATATCGGGTGGCACGGAGAAGTTCGACAACTACGTCTCCCTGATGTATGAGAAAAACGACGAGTCGACCATCAAGCGTGGCTATGAACGCTTCATGCTCAACTACAACGGGACATATCGTTTCAACAAATACATCACAGGAACCGTCGCTGCCACGTGGCAGAAACGCCGCCGGGAGACTTCGGGTGTGACCATTTCAGACTTCAACCAACTTTCACCCTACGAACTGCTGGTCAACGAGGATGGCTCGTATGCCACCAACATCTACGGCTTCAACCGTTTTGAACTGGAAGACATGAACACTGCCGACTTTCCATACAGTGACTTCAGCTATAACATGCTGCGTGAGGTGCGCAACCGCAGCTATATCACCAACACGATGAACTGGCGCGTGCAGGCAGGATTGAATGTCAAGTTGTTCAAAGGACTGACCTATGACATCAAATATCAGTATGAGCGCAACACGTCGGACTACCGCAACATGGACGGTGAGGACACCTATGCCGCCCGTCGGCTGGTCAACTTCTATACGGCATACAACAGCGCTACCGGCACAGTGGGCACTTCTTATTTACCAAAGGGTGCAGTGGTTCGCACCGGTGACAGCGAGAACCACAATCAAGTGTTCCGAAACCAGTTGACCTATAACAATGTGTTCGGCAAGCACGACATCACGGCGTTGGTCGGCATGGAGATGAGCGAATACGTCACCAGCTCCACCACGAATCCAACCATCTATGGTTACAATGTGGATACGAACACGGCACAGGCACCTTTCTATGGTTCCTATGACACGATAGAGAACATGGTGAACGACGCATATTCGAGCACATTGCCCGAACAGGGCTATTCGTTCAGCGACCGCACTGACCGCTACCTGTCTTATTTCTTCAACGCCGGTTACACCTATGATGACAAATATGGTGCATCGTTCAGCATTCGTTACGATGGTGCCAACTTCGTGTCCGATGACCCTGACTTGCGTTGGTCGCCCATGTGGTCAATCGGTGGCAAGTGGAACATCTCGAAGGAATCATTCATGCATGATGTCCGCTGGATAGACTATCTGTCCTTGCGTGCCACTTACGGCCTGAACGGCAATGTCGAACGGAGCACCTCGCCGCAAACCCTGATTTCGGTGTATGCAAACTCGACGACCCACACCAATGTGGCCTACGTGACCAGTCTGGGTAATCCGACACTTCGCTGGGAAACGACCTACACGACCAATATCGGTCTGGATTTCTCCTTCTTTAAAAACTATCTGTCAGGAAAGTTCGATGTGTATAACCGTATGAGCAAGGATGTCATCGGCACGGTGGCCATCCCTTCGGTCTATGGTTCCACATCACAACGTTTCAATAATGCCAGAATATCCAACCGCGGTTTTGAAATGGAACTTTCGGCTAACATTCCGGTGAAATCCATCGGCCTGGACATACGCTCCACGCTCACTTTTGCCTATAATAAAAATAAGGTGGAGGAACTCTATTATCCGAACAATTACTGTTACCAGTATATGTATGCTTCCGACCCGGCTAACGGTTCGTTTATCGAAGGACGTCCCATCGGGGCCGTTTATGCCTATGAGTTCGCAGGCATGGAAGACGGAGAACCCTATGTGTGGGGGCCTGACGGAACGAAGACTTCCTTTGGTGACCTGACTTTGCACAACAGTACGTATGGCTCAGAGGAATACCTTTCTTACATGGGAACCACCATTTCGCCCTACACATTGGGTTGGGTCAATCAGTTCACTTGGAAGGGGCTTTCGCTCTATGTGTTCATCACCGGCAAGTTTGGCGGCGTGTTCCGTGCACCGACCTCAGACACACCGCCTTTGGTGGGCGACAGCAAGACATTTGTCAGCAAATACATTTCCGACTATGCCAACAGTGATGGCACAGAGCTGCCCACATTCCCGAAAGCGGGCGACACGACCTGTTATCGTTGGGGCCGTTATATGCCTTACCTGTCCTACTTTGTGGAAAACGCCGCATTCTTGCGCCTGAAAGAGGTGACCCTGTCTTACCAGCTCCCGGCCAAATGGATGAACCGTCTGCACATCAAGCAGGCCAAGGTGTTCTGCCAGGCGCGCGACCTGGGTTTGATATGGACAGCCAACAAATATGGCTATGACCCCGAATGGTTGCCCGGTGACGGCGACGGAAACGGGTCGACCAAGCCTGCCGCCAGCTTCACGCTGGGTGTAAACCTCAATTTCTAATCATTAAAGCTATTATTATGCGCATCAATAAACTGATTACACTGACAGCCGCAACCATGTTGTGCACGGCTTGTGGCGATTTCTTGGACAAGCAGCCTTCTGTGTCGGAGGATACTCCGGTGACCGAGACCTCGCAGCTTCTTGCTCTTTATGACTATCTGAACAACATCTATTCAAACAATTATTTTGCATACTACAGCACCGACGACACCGAGTTGCCCAAGGAGATGTATGCCCAATATCCGTCACAATTCAACATCAACTATCAGGTGGCAAACTATTGCCATTATCGTGACGGCATCATTGCCAATTCGTCAGATCTTTTCTGGGTGGGCGAGTATTCCAAGATTTATACGGCCAACCTGATTATCAATTCAGCCCTTTCCGTGTCGGGCGATGTCGCAGAATTGAACGATGCGTTGGGATGTGCCCATTTCATGCGTGCCTATTCATTCTTCGACCTCGCCACATATTATTGCCTGCCCTGGAGCGAGGCCAATCGTGAAGCACTGGGCATCCCCCTGCGTCTGGGACTGGATTTTGACGAGAATGTGTCGCGCGGCACGTTGGAACAGACCTATGCCCAAATCTTTGCCGACTTGCAGGCTGCCGACGAATACGTCACCCGCACCAACGTTGATTCAGACATGCCCTGGCGTGTGTCGAAATGTGCCATCAATGCGCTTTATTCACGCATTTATCTGGCGCGCGGCGAATATGAAACAGCATTGACCTACACCGATGCAGCACTGGAGAATGCTCCCGAACTGTTTGACTACAACCAGTTTGCATGGGGCACTCCTGCTTCCTATCCGGCTGCGGGCGACCGTCCGGCCGAGACACTGGAATATTGTGAGACCAACGACTGGAGCGCCACCCGCTTCTTATATTTCCAGGAGTGGATATTTCCCCGCATGGTGCAGAACCGTGCACAATGGGCCATGCCCTCGACGCAGTTGGCCGACTTGTATGACCATGAGAACGATTTGCGCTATGATTTCTTTTTCGTCGAACATGGCAACCGCCGCATGAGCGTGCTGTATGACTGGTGGCGGTATTCGCAGTTCAATGACGGCCGTTACATCATCGGTGGCCTGACGATTCAGGAAATGCTCCTCAACCGTGCTGAATTGCTGGTGCGCACCGGACAGTGGCAGGACGGGCTGGCCACGCTCACCCCGCTTCGCGAAGCCCGTTACCGCGCGGGGACAGCCACAGCTCTCACGGCATCTTCACAGGATGAGGCCCTGCGGCTGGTGCTTGAGGAGCGTCGGCGCGAACTGCCTTTCACCTTCCGTTTGGGTGATATCAAACGTTTCAGTGTGAACGAAACGGCAGACGACGATGTGACCATCACGCGTGACTTCTTCGAAGTGTCGGTTACGGAAGTCGATACCGATACTCCCAAGACCTGGATCATTCCCGGCAACAGCCCCGCACTGGCCATGCCCATCTTCCAGACCGAAATAGACTCCAGTCAGGGAATGATTGAGCAAAATCCCGGTGAATAGTGTCAGAGGGTTTGAGTGATGAAAACATTGTTGTCTGGTTTGTCTGTGTGTCTGACGGGCTTGTCTCATGCCGTCTGCATGCTGCCTCTGAGAGAAGTCACCCTGCCGGTGACGTGAATAACAACCACGCCCCTGCTCTTACTAAAATGTAAATAATTATCAATTTGCCAAGCGCCTCTGTCCGCCTCCGATTTCCCGTCGGGGACAAACGGCATCCTCGTGGGGGACACACGAGGGGGTCG
>CAZOKL010000103.1:0-6952 GCA_964580305.1 uncultured Bacteroides sp. | reverse complement strand
AAAAAGCCAACTAATTCGCAATGCTTTGTGTATGAATTAGTTGGCTAATTTTATGGTATTTACTGAATGTCCATATTTTATACTACCTAAAGAACATCTGACACTTTTTTTGTCCAATAGTAAATTAAGGGCACGGATTATTTCTTATCAATTCCATCACCTGTTTACCGTCCACATAAAGAACTAAGTTACCGTTTCCCAGTTGCCCGTAGTGGTCAGTTTCATTCAAGACTTGAAAGATATTATTTTCCAGTGTCATATCGGGACACATCATACGCGTTGAAGCTACATTCTGAAAAGTAATGATTTGTTTCTGCGCATCATTGACAACAAAACTACCATGAATCATGTTACAACCGGCACAACCACTGATGGTCTTCTTCGTGATGTCAAAAGTCAAGAATGGCTGTTTTTCCATTCCATCCTGCACATCCTCACCATAAACTCTCACAATATTCCACTCACCATTCAAATCCTTTAAGGCCATCGTTTGCAAACGTTTTTTTAATATCACTATAGGACGTTTTTTCTTATTACACAGAGCTACTTCCTCGCTACTAAGCGATTTATATCCTTTCACCTGCCCTAGTGCATTAAGCACGTTGCGCTCCACATCTATGTTGGGACCGGTCGCTAGTGTACTTATCATCTGACTTAAATCCAACAAACCGGTTTCAGAGTCCTGTTTGAATGATCCCATAATGTTATTGCACCCCGTATATCCATAGACACGGCCATCCTCCACATTAAAACCGATATAAATTTCGTCTTTAATGGCGATGGCACTTCCGTTCACTTCCACGATGTTCCATTCACCATCTAAACTAACGGGAGAAGGTATTGCTTGATTTTTGAACGACTGGCATGATGTCAATATTACAGATAGCATCATAACTACCAGCATAATCTGCTTCTTCATACATTTTTCTTTTAAATTTAACATACATGATTTATTTATGCAATAAACCATCCAAGTCATAAAATACTGCTTTCGTTATTCTTAATAAATGATAAACAATTAAGACGTTGCATTATGCAGAGACCACTGTCCGTCTGGCGAAATCAATATATAGATTTGGTAACAGCTGGCTTCATCCGGGATACATAGCAAAGCTTCATACCAATAACCATTACTATTTACGTCTATGAAATCCATATCACTCAAGACGGCATTCTTTAAAAAATTCTCATCCACCATGGACTCAAAGTCTTTCTTCGTGAAATCACGTGCAAACAATGATTGCTTCCCTTCATATACGCACAAGTGAATCACATTATCATAAAATACTTGTTCGATTTTCATTCCGTTCTCATTGTAAGAAGAACGATAAACTTTCATAGTTGACGGATTGATATAAACATATCCATGATAACGATGATTGTTAAACATGATAACAGAATCCTTTTTCACTACCCTGTCATACAAGGCAATTGGTCTTTGCATTGTTTTTATAAACTCAATGGAATCTAGTTCAAAATCAGAACGATGAAGCTTGATTAATTCACCTGTGATGGAGTGATACCAGAACTTATCATTTTCCAAGCAAATAATCTCATACGAAACCGTGTCTGAACCGCATATCATTAATTTTCCATCAACTATCTTAAAATATAAAGGACGTGACTCTTCGCCCGGATAATATAATGAATCTCCTTCAGCACTAAACTGCACGGCATCACTATAATCATCAGACCAAATCCCTTGCAAGGAATGCTTCATATGTATATTCTCCTGCGGAGTGACATTTGTAACTTTTTCCGCCGGATATGAACAAGCCGACAAACCGGCTACCACTCCCAATCCCAAAAATAGACTAAAAATCTCATTCATATATTTCAGCATTATGCAACCACACAGCATCTAAATCTTTCTTTGAAAGTAACATTTGCTTTTTATCCATATTCCAATTTATCGCAATATCAGGGTCATCAAAACGTATAGATGCCTCTGCCTGTGGGGCATATACATTGTCCACTTTGTAAGTAAATATGGTTTGATCACTCAGCACTAAAAAACCATGAGCAAAGCCACGAGGAATGAATAGCTGACGCTTATTCTCTTCACTCAATTCCACCCCGACATATTGTCCAAAGGTTGAAGAATGACGACGAATATCAACTGCGACGTCAAACACTTTCCCTTTAATGACTCGCACCAGTTTAGCTTGGCTAAATTCTCCTTTCTGATAGTGTAATCCTCTCAGCACACCAATACTTGACATCGATTCGTTTTCTTGGATAAAATCTATCTTACCTATATGTTTTTCAAATTCTTCCTTTTTAAATGTTTCAAAAAAATAACCACGGGCATCTAAAAACACTTTAGGTTCAAGAATCCATACACCTTCGATTGCTGTAGAAATATAATTCATAAGTATTTCAACATAAATAAGCCTCTAACTAAGAAAACCAGTTGAATGGCAAAAACACTGAGATTCAAATCTTTGTATTAAAGTATCTAAGTTTTCGTGTATTTACCCCAACAATCTTACCCGATTAATTGGCTGTTAGTTTAACGGTACAAAAATACGTAAATATCAGTTTGCTGGATTATTTTCCAGATTGTTTTTATATCTGAATAACACGGAAATGTTTTCAGGCAGGGTCAACCAGCAAGTGCAACATTACGAAATATTTTTGAAAAATCCCTCGAATGTAGTCAAACGGAGCGCCAGCTGCGTGTGCCGTTTCGTTCAAATGCCCACAGTGTTGCGGTTGTTATAAGCGAATAATAGTAGTGTGGTAAACTATTAGTTATAAGCTGTTTATGTGCGCACTCGCACAGCCTCTATTCCGGCAAAGAGCGGAAAGGAGGCCGGCCGTGTGCCGACTCCTTTCCGTGGTCGGGCCGAAACCAGGGCGGCTGAGGGCGGAGTTAAGGGCGAACAAACAAAGCATATTTAAAGTAACAGACTTTCCTCATCTGCGAAGCCAAGCGGTTATTTACTTTTTTCATATTGAACGAGCCATTTCACAAACTGTGGGTCATAGTGCGAAAAGAAAAGACTGTGCCCCAAGTCGGGCTGTCTTGGGACTTTCCGGCAGGTGAGAACTTTCAATATGTTGCGTATCGTATAGCACCTCGTTTTCTTCGATTTCAATCCACTAGGCATCTTGTTCACAAGAAAACTTTAGCAAAATCGAATGTTTGCGAACATTTGTTAAAAAGGGAGAAATAAAAAATTCTTTTAGACTGTTATTTATACCTTTACAAATTACAAATAAGTAAGTTTTACATTTTCTTAATTACATAGACAGAACGAAATAAAAAAATAATTATAAATACGTTATGCAGATAAACATTAAAACAATATTCTTCGTAAACCTAATTTCGTTATTTCTGTTAGCGGGGTGTAAGCCCGCATCAGGAAAAAGCGAAACATCTGGTATCCCAACTTCCGCAGAAGACACACTAACCGGCAGCATATCTTTCTCTGGTGCGTTCGCCCTTTACCCGATGGTCGTAAAATGGTCGGAAGAGTTCCGCAAACTTCACCCTAACGTGCGTATAGACATTTCGGGCGGTGGTGCAGGGAAAGGCATGACCGATGTTCTTGCCAAAGTCGTAGACCTGGGAATGGTATCGCGTGAAATCTATGACGTGGAAAAAGAGAAAGGTGCGTTGGGCTTTGCCGTCGTGAAAGACGCTGTTGTTGCAACAATCAACGTGAACAACCCGCATTATACTGATATTTGCCAGAAGGGTTTGACAAAAGCAACTGCGGCTGCGATGTGGAATAACCAATATGCTACGTATGGTGATTTCCTAGGAACAGAGAGTAATGTGCCTATACGCGTCTACACACGTTCGGATGCTTGCGGAGCTGCTGAGACATGGGCTGTTTGGTTTGGGAAGCGGCAAGAGCAACTGCAAGGAATAGCTGTGTATGGTGATCCTGGCGTATCAGCAGCAGTGCAAAAAGACCGTGCGGGTATTGGCTATAACAACATTGCTTATGCTTATGACATGCGTACCCACAAACCTTATGAAGGGCTGGCTGTAATCCCTATTGATATAAACGAAAACGGGCAGATTGACGAAGAAGAGCGATTCTATGACAGCAGTGTGGACCTAATCGCCGCAATTGGTGATGACCGTTACCCGTCTCCTCCGGCTCGCGACCTTTATTTGGTGAGCAATGGCATCCCACAAAATCCGGTAGTTGTGGAGTTTATAAAATATGTCCTTACCGAGGGGCAAAACTATGCCGTCGAGACGGGATTTATTCCGCTGCCGAAAACAAAGATAGAACAGAACCTGAAAAAACTCCAACCTTGAGCCGATGAACTTATCATTGCTGCAACGACGCATAATTAAGGACAAAGTTGTCAAGGGAGGGATGTTTGTCCTTACTGTATTGTCGTTGTTTTTGTTACTCGCTATAGGGATAGGGCTCTTTCTTAAAAGCCATCTCATCCTTTCGGAACATTCGTTATGGAATCTGCTGTCGGGGTCGGCATGGAGACCGCTTAGCGGAGAATTCGGTTTTTTCCCTTTCATTATAGGGACACTTTTTGTCACTGCACTCTCCATTGTTATTGCTTTGCCTATCTCTTTGTTGTCGGCCATTTTCCTCTCCGAATATGCCGGTTCGTGGATAAAACGCATAGTCTTTCCCATATTCGACATTTTGGCGGGAATCCCGTCGGTCATCTACGGTGTATGGGGCATTCTCATCATCGTACCGTGGATTGCTGACGTATTAGGGCCGCACTTTGTCGAATACACTAGTGGCTACACTGTGTTAGCAAGCGGTATCGTATTGGGAATCATGATATTGCCAATATTAGTAAGCCTATTCATTGAGATTTTCTCCATCGTGCCACAAGACTATCGGGAGGCATCTGCATCGTTGGGCGCGACCAAATGGCAGACCTGCACAAAAGTGATTCTGCGCAAGGCAATGCCGGGAATTATTGCTGCCGTAGTACTTGCCATATCGAAAGCTTTTGGCGAGACCATTGCCGTGCTCATGGTATGTGGCAATTATGCTATCATACCACATTCGCTGTTCGACCCCTGTTATCCGCTGCCCGCACTTATTGCCAACAATTACGGCGAGATGTTGTCGTTGCCGCTCTACGAATCAGCGCTTATGTTCGCTGCATTCATCTTGTTTTTCATCATCTTGTTGTTCAACATCATCTCCCGTTGGATATTGCGCAATATCGAACGGAGTTATAAAATGTAATTTTGAAAGTTTTGGCGTATGAAAACAAAATTTCTCGTTGAGAAGATATTTATTGGACTGATGATAGTCTCTGTTATCCTCGTTTTCACTTTTTTGGGCAGCATTCTCATTACCATTATTCGCAACGGTTGGCCAGCCATGTCGTGGGACATGATAACCCAATTGCCTAGCGGAGGATTCTATATCGGCAAGGAGGGTGGAGTGCTCAATGCCATTGTGGGATCACTCTATATTGTAGGGGCATCGACTTTGTTGGGATTACTCATTAGCATACCCATCGTGTTTTATATCAACATTTATTTGAAAAAAGGTTCAAAACTAGCTAACATTACGCGTTTGTCATTCGATGTACTCTACGGTATCCCCTCTATAGTCTACGGCGCATTCGGGTTCACCATCATGATATATTTTGGACTGCGGACTTCGCTTTTGGGAGGTATCATTGTCATTACGTTGCTCATCATTCCTATATTTGTGCGTTCGATGGACGAAGTGGCCCGTCAACTACCCAAACATCTGCTCGAAGCCACCTATTCATTAGGAGCCACCCGTTTCGAGGCCATTAAAGTGGCCATACGGCAGATTACGCCGGGCATTGCTACAGCCACTCTCTTATCGGTGGGTCGCGCCATAGGCGACGCTGCAGGGGTGATGTTCACTGCTGGATTTACCGATAGTATTCCCACTTCGCTTGACCAGCCAGCTGCTACGCTACCCCTGGCCATTTTCTTCCAACTGAGCAGTCCATTACCTGAAGTTCGGGAACGCGCTTATGCTGCAGCTCTGCTACTTACACTTATCGTATTGGTGTTGAGCATATTGGGGCGCATGATTACTTATCGTTTTTCAAAAAACAAGATTAAATGAAACAAAAAGATAAATTACAATTTGGCCAAATATTCGATCGTTTGAATCCGGCCAGTCGGGAAAAGAGAAAGGTATCATTTGCCGAAGTACGCAAAGACGAGGAAAATACCAAGATACGAATTGAAGGGCTAAACATTTATATCAGGGATAATCACATTCTAAAAGATGTGAACCTTACGTTGCACGACAAAAAAATAACGTGTATCATTGGACCTTCGGGCTGCGGCAAGACGACTTTGTTACGCAGCATTAACCGCATGATTGACACCACCGAACACTTGCGGGTTGAGGGGCGTGTGCTGGTGGACGGTGAAGATATCTATGACCGCAAAGCCGAAATTACCCACATCAGAAAAAAAATAGGATTACTCTCGCAACGCCCAACCCCGTTACCCATGTCAATATACGATAATATTGCTTATGGATGCCGCATACACGGAGTGCGCCACCGTGGTACGCTCGATAACATTGTGGAAAAACACCTCAAAAGCGTGAACCTATGGGAAGAGGTGAAAGACCGCCTTCATAGCCCGGCATCAGCTTTGTCGATAGGACAACAACAACGGTTATGTCTTGCTAGAGGACTAGCTGTGGGGCCCCAATTCATCCTTGCCGATGAGTCCACTTCGGCACTTGACCCCATATCGAGCAAATGTATTGAAGATCTTTTTACCCAACTGTCAGAACATTACGGCATTGTCATGGTAACTCACACCTTGCGGCAGGCTCTACGCATAGCCAACTATGTGGTTTTCATGTATATGGGTGAGGTTATCGAGCAAGGTACTGCTGAAGAGTTATTCAAAAAACCCCAGCACGAACTCACTAAGCAATACCTCAGTGGAGTTTTCAGTTAACGCTGGCATTCAAAAAAGTGGATTGGCGTATCACAC
>CAZOKL010000102.1:0-6965 GCA_964580305.1 uncultured Bacteroides sp. | reverse complement strand
GGAATAGAGGCCGCCCGCGGGCGGAGTCCTTTCCGCCCACGGGCGCTGTCTATGCAGCTGTGGGAGGGGGCAAGCTGATGTTCATTGAATGACGCCGGGCTGCCCCGCACCCCGGCGTGATGAAAAACGGCTCATCCAAATTTGTTTGAAAAAGAACAGGCATTTCCATACGACTTACGGATTAAATATCTACCTTTGGCGGCAAAATCAAGATGTGGAAAGATTTGGGCTGCTTGCAACCACAGTAAAAAATGCTAAAACACAAAAGCCGGGCGCGACGACGGCTATGTATTTATGGTTACTTCCCCTCCCCATTCCTTCCCATCGGGCATTATTCATCAAAAAAACTTATTTAACTGACAAAGATGGGATATCTGTTTACATCCGAATCGGTGTCTGAAGGACACCCCGACAAAGTGGCGGACCAAATCTCCGACGCTGTGCTTGACAAACTATTGGCCTATGACCCTGACTCAAAAGTAGCCTGCGAAACTCTGGTGACCACCGGACAGGTGGTGCTGGCGGGTGAAATCAAGACAAAGGCATATGTTGACCTGCAACGCATTGCCCGCGAAGTAATCAACAAAATCGGCTACACGAAGAGCGAATACATGTTTGAAGGCAACTCGTGCGGCGTGCTCTCGGCCATCCACGAGCAAAGCCCCGACATCAACCGAGGCGTGGAACGCGAAAAACCGATGGACCAGGGTGCCGGCGACCAGGGCATGATGTTCGGCTATGCCACCAACGAAACGGAAAACTACATGCCCCTGTCGCTCGACCTGGCACACAAGATTCTGATGGTGCTGGCCGACATACGCCGCGAAGGCCGGGTGATGACCTACCTCCGCCCCGATGCCAAGAGCCAGGTGACCATTGAATATGACGACGACAACCGTCCCGTGCGCATTGACACCATCGTCGTCTCCACCCAACACGACGAGTTCATTGCCCCGGCAGACAACACGCGCGAAGCCCAACTCAAGGCCGACGCCGAGATGCTGGCACAAATCCGCCGTGACATCATCGAGACGCTCATGCCGCGCGTCATTGCCAGCATCCACAATGAGGCCGTGCTTGCCCTTTTTAACGACCACATCACCTATCACGTGAACCCCACGGGCAAGTTCGTCATCGGAGGCCCCCACGGTGACACGGGCCTGACGGGCCGTAAAATCATTGTCGACACCTATGGCGGCAAGGGAGCGCACGGCGGAGGCGCCTTCTCGGGCAAAGACCCCAGCAAGGTGGACCGCTCGGCAGCCTATGCCGCACGCCACATTGCCAAGAACCTCGTGGCAGCCGGAGTGGCCGACGAAATGCTCGTGCAGGTGTCTTATGCCATCGGCATTGCCCGCCCCATCAGCATCTATGTGAACACCTTCGGCCACAGCCACGTGCCGATGAGCGACAACGAGATTGCCCTCCGGATAAACGAACTGTTTGACCTCCGCCCGAAGGCCATTGAAGAACGCCTGAAGCTGCGCAACCCCATCTATTCGGAAACGGCAGCCTACGGGCACATGGGCCGCGAGCCCCGCGTGGTGACGAAGCACTTCGAGTCTTATTATGAGGGCAACAAGGACGTGACCGTGGAGCTCTTCACGTGGGAAAAGCTCGACTATGTGGACAAAATAAAAGAAGCATTCGGACTCTGACCCCTTATGAGACGCGGGTGACGCGAACCGGCACCGCCCGCGTCTGAAAGATGTATTCAAGCAGCCATATTACAAACTATCATCTGATGAACACAGTGCACAGCGTATGCGTTTACAGCGCATCGAGTACGAAGATTGACAAAAGCTATTTTGAATGTGCAGCCGAGCTGGGACGGCTCCTGGCGGAGCGGCACATCCGCCTGATTAACGGCGCCGGCTCGATGGGGCTGATGGCCGCCTGTGCCGATGCCGTGCTGGCGGCAGGCGGCGAGGTGACGGGTGTCATCCCCCGCTTCATGGTGGAACAGGGTTGGTGCCACCGCGGACTGACGCAGGTCATCGTGACGGCCGACATGCACGAACGCAAGGAGACGATGGCCTCGCTCTCCGACGGCGTGATGGCCCTGCCCGGAGGTGTGGGCACACTGGAAGAGCTGCTTGAAATCATCACGTGGAAACAGTTGGGGCTCTACCTGAAGCCCATTGTCATTCTCAACACGAACGGCTTTTTCGACCCGCTGCTGGCCATGCTGCACCGCGCCGTTGACGAGCATTTCATGCGCCCCGAGCACGACATTCTCTGGCACGTAGCCCACTCGCCGGCCGAAGCCATAGACCTGCTTCACGCCATCCCCCGGTGGGACAAGAACCTGCACAAGTTTGCCGCCCTATGAACGAGTTCCTGACCAACGACACCACCATCCACCTGCAAGCGCAAGACTCGATACTTGCCCGCCTGCTGACCTACACGGAAGTGCCCGGCATGGAAGGAGTCCCCATCCCCTACCAGTTGCGCACGGACGACGGCATCATGTCGCTCATCCTGCTTTGCTTCTTCATGCTGACCTACGTGCTGTCAAAGGGGAGAAACTTTCTGGTTCAGCAATTCAAGGAGCTATTCTCCAGCCGCGAACGCCCAAGCTTCTTCAACGAGGAGACCAACACCGACTTCCGCTACCGCTTCCTGCTGGTGCTCAACACCTGCCTGGTCACGGGTCTGCTGCTCTTTGAGCAGTGCAGCCAGCACGTCATGCCCACCCTGTCGGGCGTGGCCCTCTACGCCGGCATCTGCATGGCCTACTTTGCAATGAAGCTCGCGTCTTATGCCTTCACGAACTGGGTGCTTTTCAATAAAAACAAACAAAAACCTTGGCTGGACGCTTTTTCCCTCGTCTTCGGCGTGGAGGGCATTCTGCTTTTTCCCGTGCTCCTGCTCCTGATTTACTTTGACTTGTCGGCTGACAAAAAACTCCTTTTTGCCGGTCTGGCCATCCTTTTTGGAAAAATATTGTTATTTTGTAAGTGCGCCAACATCTTTTTCAGAAAAAAGCATCGCTCATTTTATTTAATTGTGTACTTTTGCGCCGTCGAAATTGTGCCTTGTTTAATTTTTGGACGAGCGATAATCACCATTAGTAGTTTACATAATAAAATATTATGACTTTGAAAATAAAGAAAATATTGGTATCTCAGCCGAAACCGGCCTCAGAGAAATCGCCTTACTACGACATAGCCAAGAAGTATGGGGTTGAGATTGTGTTCCGCCCTTTCATCAAAGTTGAAAGTGTATCTGCTAAAGAGTTCAGGCAGCAGAAAGTATCCATTCTTGACCACACGGCTGTTGTGTTTACTTCGCGCCATGCCATCGACCACTTCTTCAACCTGTGTGAAGAGCTGCGCGTGACCATCCCCGAAACGATGAAATATTTCTGCGTCACAGAGTCTATTGCACTGTATATTCAAAAATATGTGCAATACCGCAAACGCAAAGTGTTTTTCGGTGCCACGGGAAAGATTGAAGACCTCATCCCTTCGATGGTCAAGCACAAGACAGAGCGCTACCTCGTACCCATGTCTGACGTGCATAACAACGAAATAAAAGACCTCCTCGACAAAGCCAAGCTGCAACACACGGAGGTCATCATGTATCGCACGGTGAGCAACGACTTCGCCCCCGACGAATCGTTCAATTATGACATGCTCATCTTCTTCAGTCCCGTCGGGGTGGCCGCCCTCCAGAAGAACTTCCCAGACTTCAAGCAGGGCAACATTGCCATCGGTTGCTTCGGCCCTTCCACAGCAAAGGCCGCCCGCGAAGCCGGCTTGCGCCTTGACGTGGAAGCACCCACTCCCGGAGCTCCCTCCATGACTGGCGCACTGGACATGTTCCTGAAAGATTTGAAATAAGACAAGAACTACCCTCTATTTAATCCACTACAAACGGTGGCTTTATACCGAAAAAGTGTAACTTTGCGGTCTAGAGTCACCGTTTGCACGCATTATCAGAGCTATGGAAACAAACAACAAACCTCACCTTCCACAAACATTCCGCAAAGAAGAGCGCTTGTGCCGCCAGCTTCTCATTGACCGCCTGTTTGCAGGAGGAAGCAAGGCCATGTCTGCTTTTCCCATGCGTCTGATCTATCAACCCGTGGAAGCGAGTGTCGTCAAGGCACCGATCACCCTGCTTATCAGCGTGCCGAAGAAACGGTTTCGCCGGGCCGTGAAACGCAACCGCATCAAGCGCCAGATACGCGAGGCCTACCGCAAAAACAAGCACATCCTGATTGACCCGCTAAATGAGAAGGGAATCTATATCCTCATGGGCATCATCTGGCTGGACAACAAACTGTCAACCTCAGCCGAAGTGGAGAAGTGCCTTGTCAACCTGTTCCAGCGACTGGCCGAACGCCTGTAACCCCTCCCGACTATGAGCCTGCATGATGGACTGAACCGCCTGAATCGCTTGTTGGCCCGGCTGCTCTTGCTCCCCATCTATTTCTATCGCAACTGCATCTCCCCGCTGACGCCCCCGTCGTGCCGCTTCACTCCCACTTGTTCGCAATATGCCATCGAGGCCATCCAGAAACACGGCCCGTTCAAAGGGCTCTATCTGGCCATCCGCCGTTTGCTGCGTTGCCACCCGTGGGGAGGTTCAGGCTATGACCCCGTCCCGTAAACATCCTTCAATGACACCTTTAGACATTCACACTCATCACTTGCCTGACGAGCCGTGCACCGCCATCGTCAACGTGGAGCCTGACCCGGGCTGCACGCTGCCGCAGTCAACATGCTCCGTGGGCATCCATCCTTGGCGCATTGCCGATGCATGGGGCGTGCAAATGGACACCGTAGCCCGCCTTGCCACCCATCCACAGGTAGTCGCGTTGGGTGAATGCGGACTTGACAAGGTCTGCCTGAAAGCCTTGCCACCGACAGAACGCGAAGCGGCCTTCGCACGCCAGATGCAAGTGTTCGAAGCACACATCCGCCTGAGCGAGGCGTGTGGCAAGCCGCTCATGGTCCACTGCGTGAGGGCCTGCAACGAGCTTGTGGCGCTCCGGCGCAAACATCGGGCACGGCAAGCGTGGGTGATTCACGGCTTCCGTGGAAACGGACAGGTGGCTGCCTCACTATTGGCCGCAGGATGCCACCTCTCTTTCGGCGAACACTATCAGGCGGAAGCCCTGCTTGCCACTCCTTCTGACCGTCTCTTCATCGAGACCGACGAAAGCCTCCTGCCGATAAGCACCATCCTGGCCAACGTGGCGCACGACCGCGGCCTGACGCCCGAACAACTCTCTCTCCAACTGCAAACCAACTACAACAACACATTCCTTCACCACATTGGGAACTGACCGGTCGAGCGGACTCGTTTCTTGAGGCTTAGCCGGAAAGTTTGCCTCTTTTTGTTGGCTTTTCAGATAAAGTGTCGTACTTTTGCCCGAAACGTTACAAGACAAAACATATATAAAAACACATTAAAGAATCATTCGATGAATTTTGTAGAAGAATTAAGATGGCGCGGGATGCTCCATGACATGATGCCCGGCACCGAAGAGCTGCTGGCCAAGGAACAAGTGACGGCCTACATCGGCTTTGACCCCACGGCCGACTCACTCCACATCGGACACTTGTGCAGCGTGATGATTTTACGCCACTTCCAACGATGCGGCCACAAGCCGCTGGCACTCATCGGCGGAGCCACAGGCATGATTGGAGACCCCTCAGGCAAATCCCAGGAACGCAACCTGCTGAACGAAGAGACTCTGCAACACAACATCGCAGGCATGAAAAAGCAACTGTCCAAATTCCTGGACTTCGACTCTGACGCACCCAACCACGCCGAACTGGTCAACAACTACGACTGGATGAAAGACTTCACCTTCCTTGACTTTGCACGCGAAGTGGGCAAGCACATCACCGTCAACTACATGATGGCCAAGGACAGCGTGAAGAAACGCCTCAACGGAGAAGCCCGCGACGGACTGTCCTTCACCGAATTCACCTACCAGCTGCTGCAAGGATATGACTTCCTTCACCTGTATGAAACGAAGGGATGCAAGCTCCAGATGGGAGGAAGCGACCAGTGGGGCAACATCACCACGGGAGCCGAACTCATCCGGCGCACCAACGGAGGAGAAGCCTTCGCACTGACCTGCCCGCTCATCACCAAAGCCGACGGAGGCAAGTTCGGCAAGACGGAGAGCGGCAATGTGTGGCTCGACCCGCGCTACACCTCACCCTACAAGTTCTACCAGTTCTGGCTCAACGTGAGCGATGAGGACGCAGCACGCTACATCAAGATATTCACAGCACTTCCAAAAGAAGAAATCGAAGCCCTCACGGCCGAACATGCCCAAGCACCCCACCTGCGCGTGCTCCAGAAACGTCTGGCCAAGGAAGTGACCGTCATGGTGCACTCCGAGGACGACTACAACGCAGCCGTGGAGGCCTCAGGCATCCTCTTCGGTAACGCCACTTCCGAAGCGCTCCGCAAGCTCGACGAAGCCACCCTGCTTGCCGTGTTTGAAGGCGTGCCGCAGTTTGAAGTGTCGCACGACGCACTTGCCGGAGGCGTGAAAGCCGTTGACTTGCTGGCCGAACATGCCGCCGTGTTCGCCTCCAAAGGCGAGATGCGCAAACTGGTGCAAGGCGGAGGCGTGTCGCTCAACAAAGAGAAGCTGGCTGCATTTGACCAGGTAATCACCACAGCCGACCTTGTGGCCGACAAATATCTCATCGTGCAGCGAGGCAAGAAAAACTACTATCTGGTCATCGCCCGATAAGCAATCACACCTCTTATAATATATATGCCGGGAAGCCGTCTGCCTGAATCGCAGACGGCTTTTTCATTGAAAAAAGTAGCCGTAAGGTTTGGAAGATGTCAGGGAATGCCCTATCTTTGCAGCGCTTTTCAAAAGAAAGCACCTGATGATTGGACTATGGTGTAATGGTAGCACAACAGGTTTTGGTTCTGTTTGTCTAGGTTCGAATCCTGGTAGTCCAACTCACAAAAAGAACAAA
>CAZOKL010000101.1:0-6989 GCA_964580305.1 uncultured Bacteroides sp. | reverse complement strand
CACACGCTCATCAGGAGAGTGAGGCGAACGCAAGGTCGGACCAAAGGAAATCATATCCAAACCGGGAGTGATGGCTCCGATGATGCCACATTCCAAACCAGCATGTACCACTTTCACAGCTGGCTCTGTACCAAACTGCTCCTCATATGACTTCACCATTGCTTTCAAAATGGGCGATTCAACGTCTGGATTCCATCCAGAATAGCTTCCGCTCATTTCCACTTTCATGCCTGCCATCGCAAAACAACTTTCCAGCGAGGTGGCACGATAAGCTTTCATCGACTCTGAAGAGCTGCGCACAAGCAAGCAGAATTGTGCCTTGCCGTCGACAATAGTAACGATGGAAAGATTGGATGAGGTCTCCACTGTATCGGGAATGGTGGGGATCATGCGACAGATTCCGTCCTGACAAGCATAGATGGCACCAACGAGATTGTCTTGGATTTCTTTTGGAACGACTGTTGAAGGTCTGTCAACAAGTTCAGCTTTAAAGGATAGTGACGATTCTATGCCTTGATATTCTTCGCAAAACATAGCCTCAAAATCCTTGACGAGTTCAAATAATCTAGTCTCACGAGATGCAGGCAAAGTCAATATGACGTCAGCTTCACGAGGGATAGCATTACGCATGTTGCCACCGTGCCAATCGGACAGACGTGCTTCACACAATATGATGGCTTCGCGCACAAAACGAGCCATCAACTTGTTGGCATTTGCACGTCCTTGGTTTATTTCCAACCCAGAATGTCCGCCACGTAAACCTTTAAGTGTCACTTTGACAGCGATATGCTCTGTATCGGTAGGCTCGCTCTTATACTCTAGACTAGCCGTCACGTCTATACCTCCGGCACAGCCGATATACAGTTCACCTTCTTCTTCAGAGTCAAGATTCAAAAGGACTTGTCCGTGAAGTGTGCCTGTCTTCAAACCAAATGCACCATACATCCCCGTCTCCTCATCCAGCGTAATCAAAGCTTCGAGATCGCCATGTTTTAAGGTTTTGTCTTCCATCACGGCCATAATGGCAGCCACTCCCATGCCATTATCGG
Organism: uncultured Bacteroides sp.; assembly: GCA_964580305.1. GTDB lineage: Bacteria > Bacteroidota > Bacteroidia > Bacteroidales > Bacteroidaceae > Phocaeicola_A. Next base: position 5,940 of record CAZOKL010000101.1, on the reverse strand, counting down.
CACCCAATGTTGTGCCTTTGGCTCTCACCCACTCGCCATCAATATAAGTTTCTATGGGGTCTTTCTCAAAGTCATGCACCGTATCATTGTTCTTCTGCGGCACCATGTCCATATGTGCTTGCAAGATGATGCCCTTGCAGTCTTCCATACCCGGTGTTGCAGATTTACGCATAATAATGTTCCCTACTTCATCTTTGAATGCCTCCACACCGATGTTTCTGGCAAACTGAAGCAGAAACTCTTGTACCGGTACCATAAAACCTGAAGGACGAGGCACTTGGGTCAAACTGTGAAAATGCTTCCACACATTTTGTGGAGCTAATGACAGAATCGTACTCATACTATTTAAAATTTTAAATTTATATATCAGCATTACGAGTTTTCTGCTTCTTCTACATGAGGCAATAAACTGAAAAAACTTGCGTATGCTAACTCCGCTTTTTCACCTCTTGTTTGTAAACGGCAGAGCCACTAAACCGTAAATGCCTAACAAAATTATTAATAATGTTTGAATACCATGCACAATTAAAGCAAAAATTCCTGCATCTTCCCAACTAACTCCATAAAGGCTCATCATGGAAATAACAGCAAAGTGCCAAGGCCCTGCTCCATTCGGCGTAGGGACGAGCACAGCTATGCTTCCTCCGACAAACATAACTAGTCCACTCATCCAGCCCAGATGAGCCGAAAAGTCAAAGCAATAGAACGTGAGATAGAAATGAAAAAAATAGCACACCCAAATTCCAATTGTGTAGAACACGAACAATGGCAGATTTTCCACTCGGTACAGAGAGAGTATGCCTTCCCACACATTATTCATGATTCCCTTTACCTTGCTGAAAAAGGTGAATTTACGTATCAAGAAATAGAGCAAGCACAGAAAAGCTATAAGCGATGTTCCGATTATATATATAATAGGTGAAGACAACATATCACCTACTGAATGGAAGTTACTACCGGTTTTGATGAAAAAAGCGTCAAACACATGGACATTGAGCAACAATGTGCCTCCAATAATCATCAGCACACATAAACTGTCGATCAAACGTTCTGTCAGCACTGTTCCCAAAGCTTTGGAAAACGACACACCGTCATACTTCGTCAAAACGCCACAACGGGAAATTTCCCCTAGACGCGGGATTATCATGTTACTGGCATACGACACAAAGATAGCATTCACACAGTTATTTAAACGCACATGTTCACCCATGGGCTCAAGCGTCAGTTTCCAACGCCAACCACGTAATATATGACTCAACACACCAAAGACCAACGAAACTGCCATCCAAAACCAATCCAACTGATGCAGAATCTGCCCTACATGAGACAAGTCGAAATCACGATAAGTCCGATACATGATAGCACCTCCCAACAAAAAGGGAAGCGCGATTTTCAGACAAATATTTAGTATCTTTTTCAAGAGATGTTACTTTAATATTATGTGAAACTATGTAACTTTGCAATGTTGAAAATTAATGCAAAGATAAAAGGATATAAGACAACTCATATACAATTCAACCCAAAATAAGGACAATGAGACAAGTAAGACCGAAAAAAAAACTAGGACAACATTTCCTGAAAGACTTACAAATTGCACAAGACATTGCTGACACTGTGAATATTTGTCCCGAGTTGCCCATATTGGAAGTCGGTCCGGGCATGGGAGTATTGACCCAATTTCTATTACAAAAGCAACGTCCAATAAAGGTTGTGGAACTAGATTTCGAGTCTGTTGTTTATCTGAATGAAAACTTTCCAGCTTTGAAAGACAACATCATCGAATGCGATTTTCTAAAAATGGATTTGGCAAAACTATTTAACGGTCATCCTTTTGTCCTCACGGGGAATTATCCTTATAATATCTCTAGTCAGATCTTTTTCAAGATGCTTGACTATAAAAACCTCATTCCTTGCTGCACAGGCATGATTCAAAAAGAAGTTGCCGAACGCATTGCTGCGGCTCCCGGGAAAAAAGCCTACGGCATCTTGAGCGTGCTCATTCAGGCTTGGTACAAGGTGGAATATCTGTTCACCGTGCATGAACATGTTTTCAATCCCCCTCCAAAAGTAAAAAGTGCTGTCATCCGCATGACACGTAATGCTACACAGACATTGGGATGTGACGAGAAGCTATTCAAACAAATCGTAAAAACGACATTCAACCAACGCCGGAAAACATTGCGAAACTCCATCAAGCCAATTTTGGGAAAAGATTGCTCCTTGTATATGAACCCGATATTCAACAAACGCCCAGAGCAACTCTCTATTCAGGAATTTATTGACTTAACAAACATGACAAGCAATATATTGGATAGAAAAAACGTAAAGAATTAAGCATAACCTTTACTGGCATGGAAATAGAAAAAGACTTCATACATAAAATCAGCGAGCTCATTGAAGAGAAAAATTCGGCTCAGCTGAAAGAGGTATTGGCCGATCTCCACCCTGCCGACCTTGCCGAGTTATGTAATGAACTCGACACAGATGAAGCACGTTTCATATTTCACCAATTGGACAATGAGAAAGCGGCCGATGTTCTCATCGAAATGGATGAGGATGCACGTAAAAAATACTTAGACCTTCTCCCTTCCGAGACTATAGCCAAACGATTTGTCGACTACATGGATTCAGACGATGCCGTCGACATCATCCGCGATATGGACGAAGACAAACAGGAAGAAGTGCTCTCACACATCGAAGACATCGAACAAGCGGGTGACATCGTCGACCTTTTGAAATATGATGAAGACACAGCTGGCGGTTTGATGGGCACAGAGATGGTTACAGTCAATGAAAATTGGAGTATGCCGGAATGCCTCCGGGAAATGCGTCAGCAAGCGGAAGAAATGGATGAAATCTATTATGTTTACGTCATTGACGACGACGAACGCTTGCAAGGAGTATTTCCATTGAAAAAAATGATTACGAGCCCGTCGGTTTCCAAAGTAAAGCACGTGATGAAAAAAGACCCGGTTTCCGTACATGTCGATACGCCCATAGAGGAAGTGGTGCAAATCATTGAAAAGTATGACTTGGTTGCAGTGCCAGTCATTGATAGCATCGGGCGTTTGGTCGGACGAATCACGGTGGACGACGTTATGGACGAAGTGCGCGAACAGGCTGAACGTGACTACCAATTGGCATCCGGTCTTTCACAAGATGTTGAAACCGATGACAACGTATTCCGCCAAACAAGTGCACGTCTGCCTTGGTTACTCATAGGCATGATTGGCGGCATTTGCAACTCTGTCATCTTAGGCAATTTCGACAGCGTGTTAGCTACCCATCCGGAAATGGCTCTTTATATTCCACTCATAGGCGGAACCGGAGGTAATGTCGGAACGCAATCATCTGCATTGGTCGTACAAGGATTGGCCAACAGTTCATTGGATGCAGACAAAACCTTTAAACAAATCACTAAAGAAGCAGTGGTTGCCCTTATCAACGCGACAATCATCTCTATGCTAGTCTATATCTATAATTTCGCCCGCTTCGGAGCAACAAGCACAGTGACTTACTCTGTCTCCATCAGCTTATTTTGTGTTGTTATGTTTGCATCCATCTTCGGGACATTGGTGCCAATGACTCTAGAGAAATTAAAAATCGACCCCGCAATAGCAACTGGACCATTTATCTCTATCACCAATGACATTATTGGCATGATGATTTACATGGGAATCACTGAATTATTAGCTTAGAATACTAAAAAACCCCAATTTTGTTATGAAATGAACTTTTAATTGCTTTAATTTGTAACCATATAACATATGGGAAAATCCCTTAATTCTAAAAACGTTTTCAACAATGACGGACTCTCTTAACACCAATGCCACTCTGAACTCAGAGAATTTAGAAGAACACTCAAAGCAAACAGTTGCTCAAGAATCCATCCAAAAGGAAAATCTTGGAACTGCGGATACAGAAAACCACAAAACCGTTGCCTATGAGCCCAAATTATCAAAAGCCGAAGTCATCGGACGCTTAAAGGAATTAGCTCAAAACGTCGAAACCGCAACGAAATCAGAAATTGATTTTCTGAAACAAAACTTTTATAAACTACATAATGCAGAAACTGATGCTGCCAAAAAAACTTTTGTAGAAAATGGCGGGAGTGAAGATGCATTCGTTTCAACGCCTGATTCAGATGAAGACACTTACAAAGAAATCATGAAGGTAATCAAGGAAAGGCGCAACGAATTCATCGTTCAACAAGACCAAATGAAAGAGAACAATTTACAGAAGAAATTAGCCATTATCGAGAAAATCAAAGAATTGATAAAGAGTCCAGAAGACGCAAATAAAAACTACAACACATTCAAACAACTGCAACAAGAGTGGAACGAAATCAAACTGCTCCCAGCCAACAAAGTCAATGAATTGTGGAAAAGCTACCAAGTGCAAGTGGAGAAGTTCTACGACATTTTGAAACTAAACAATGAATTCCGTGACTACGACTTCAAAAAGAATCTTGAAATCAAAACACATCTTTGCGAAGTTGCAGAACGATTGTCTAATGAACCGGATGTAGTGTCAGCTTTTCACCAATTACAGAAACTGCATCAGGAATTCCGCGACACTGGGCCTGTAGCTAAAGATTTGCGCGAAAGCGTGTGGGCACGTTTCAAGGCAGCATCAACTGTCGTCAACCGTCGTCATCAACAACATTTCGAACGTCTAAAAGCAGAAGAACTGCATAATCTTGACCAAAAAACAGTTATCTGCGAAATCGTGGAATCAACGGAATATGACCAATTAAAGACCTTTCTTGATTGGGAAAACAAGACCAAGGAAATATTGGCGTTGCAAGCGAAATGGAAAACCATCGGCTTTGCCCCTCAGAAGATGAACGTGAAGATCTTCGAACGTTTCCGTGCTGCATGTGATGACTTCTTCAAGCGTAAAGGAGAATATTTCAAAATGCTGAAAGAAGAACTGAACAAGAACCTGGAACGCAAGAAGGCCTTGTGCGAACAAGCTGAAGCATTGAAAGACAGTACAGACTGGAAAAGCACATCTGAGATATTGACAAAATTGCAGAAGGAATGGAAAACCATCGGACCGGTACAAAAAAAATATTCCGATGCTGTATGGAAGCGTTTTATTTCTGCGTGTGACTATTTTTTTGAACAAAAGAAAAAGGCGACGTCCTTGCAACATTCAGTTGAAATGGACAATTTAAGCAAAAAGAAAGAGCTTATCGACAAACTGAAAAAGCTGCTTGAGGACACTAACGACGAAGATGCAGAAAAAACAGTGCATAACATCATCCGTGAATGGAACAACATAGGGTATGTGCCTTTCAAAGAAAAAGACAAGCTTTACAAGGAATTTCACAACCTGATTGACCAAGCGTTTGATGCTTTAAACCTGAGTGTCGCACAGCGTAAGCTGAACATCCTGAAATCCAGTATCAAAGATTCAGCAAGAAAGGACAACAACTCACTGCAAAAAGAACATGACCGTTTGATTCGCCAATATGAAATAAAAAAGAATGAAATTCAGACATATGAAAACAATTTGGGATTCCTCTCAAGTTCTTCAAAAAAAGGCAATAGCCTTGTGAATGAAATCACTCGTAAGGTAAACAAGCTCAAAACTGACCTACAACTCTTGGAACAGCAGATTCGTTTGCTTGAAGATTCTATGGAGGATAATACCCTATGACCCATACAGAAAAGGAGACACGTTGAATGCTGGCTGCCAGGATAATTCATTCCGACAGATTTTTTCTGCCGTGTGACGAATTGCAAGACAGTCAGTGCCACCCGAAAACCTTGAAATCCTGTTTGAATTTACAGGACAACGGGAGGATGTAAATTAAACCGTGTCAGCAAAGAATGAAACATCAACTTTGCTGACACAGTTTTTTTATGAAAGAAGAATTCCATCGGAAAGAGCATTGAATGCAGCCCTGGAAGCTGAGATGGATGCGCATCGTGA
>CAZOKL010000100.1:0-7195 GCA_964580305.1 uncultured Bacteroides sp. | reverse complement strand
CCTCCGCCCCATCCCCGACGGCGAGCTGCTGGTCATTGACAATCCGCAGGAATATCAGAACCCGGGCTATTGAGTCCGACTGCTGACAACACCTGCACGCCCCGCATCGCCCGGAACCGACGTCATCGCACCCGACGTCCGTTCCGGGCGTTTTCTTGTGCCCGTCCGTCAGCATCTCCGCATCTTCCGGCCCGTATCTCACGGGATGCCTGTCCGCATCACGTGAAATGCGCACGCGCATCTCAAATCTGCACGCATGCACTTCACGGAGTTCGTCCGTGCAGATACGAAGGTGCATTTCTGCATCACGGGAGATTCATTTCTGTATCTCAAGAGATACAAACTTGCATCTCAAGAGATACGGAAAACTATTTCAAGAGATACGAAAAATGAGATGCCGTGCTGCCGTTTTTCACCCGCCGACAGAAATCTCGCCGAAAGAGCACGCGCAAACCGGGACTTTCCGTAACTTTGCACGTGCGATATAAAAAATACACGAAACATGCTTATCTATAACACGACCTACCAAACCGACCTTGCCGATGCGAGAAACTTTGTCATCTGGCTGCACGAGGTCTACATTCCGCAGGTGTCTGCCGACGGGCGTCTGAAGAACCCGCGCTTGACGCGCATCCTGAGTCACAAGGAGCAGGACACGGAATGCTTTTCGCTCCAGTGGGAGGTGAGTGACTCTGCAACGCTCCATCACTGGTATACGGAGCAGGGCATGCGGCTTGGCGAGGAGATGATGAAGACGTTCAAGGACAAAGCCGTGGGGTTCACGACGCTGATGGAGGTCATCGAGTAGTGCTACATCCGGTCAAAGAAAAAATCATCTTGGGCATTGACCCCGGAACGACCATCATGGGCTATGGCGTGCTGCGGGTGGTGGGCGTGCGTCCGGAACTTATGACGATGGGCGTCATCGACTTGCGCAAGTATGCCGACCATTATCTGAAGCTGCGCCGCATCTTTGAGCGCGTGACGGGCATCATCGAGTCCTATTCGCCCGATGAGCTGGCCATCGAGGCTCCCTTTTATGGGAAAAACGTGCAGTCGATGCTCAAGCTGGGGCGCGCACAGGGAGTGGCAATGGCCGCCGCCCTTCATCACGACATCCCCATCACCGAATATGCGCCGCTGAAAATCAAGATGGCCCTCACGGGCAACGGAAGTGCAAGCAAGGAGCAGGTGGCCGACATGCTGCGACGTCTGCTCCACATCCCCGAGGAGTCGTTGCTTCCCTACATGGATGCCACCGACGGGCTGGCGGCAGCCTATTGCCACTATCTCCAGATGGGCATGCCCGAGCACGCAAAGGAGGGCAACAGTTGGAAGGACTTCGTGGCACGTCATCCCGGGAAGGTCGTGAAGTGACTGCGTGTGGAAGAAAAACAGCAAAACATGAAAACAGACAATGAAAACGAGAAGCTGCGCCGCGTCATCGAGGTGACTGGCGGCGTGGCGCGCAATCCGGCCTGGCGGCTGGCCGCACCGGTTGACATGTGCATCTGCGAGGGCGAGCAGGTGGCCATCGTGGGCCCCAATGGAGGCGGTAAGAGCCTGCTGGTGGACACGCTCACGGGCCGTTATCCGCTGCTGATGAATGAGGTGCACTATGACTTCGGCCCCTCGGCCTCCCGACTGGCAAGTGACAACATCAAGTATATCACCTTCCGTGATTCCTACGGAGAGTCAGACAACCTTTATTATTACCAACAGCGGTGGCATTCGCAGGATGCCGAAAATTCGCCCCTCGTGCGCGACTGCCTGCCGTCTGAGGGTGTCGACGCGTCGCTTCGCGACAGCCTGTATGCCCTCTTCGGGATGGAGAGCTTGCTTGACAAGCACATGGTGCTCCTTTCGAGCGGTGAATTGCGTAAGTTTCAGCTGACGCGGATGTTGCTGTCCGGACCTCATGTGCTGGTCATGGACAATCCCTTTATCGGCCTCGATGCACAAACGCGCGACTTGCTCCGCACGCTGTTGCGTCAGCTCGTTGAGCGCACGCACCTCCAGCTCATCCTTGTGCTTTCAAAGGAGGACGAGATTCCCGATTTCATTACGCACGTCGTCCCCGTGTCCTGTCGGCTTTGTGGCCCGAAACTGACACGCGCGGCATACGTGGCACGGCAGCCCGTCGTCCCGCCTCATGTGTTGCCCGAGGCAAAGGTGGAGCGCATCCTGTCGCTGCCTGTCAGACCGGGCTTCAGCATCCCCGCATCCGGCCATGTCATCGACCTGCATCACGTGAGCATCCGTTACGGAGCTCGTACAATCCTCTCCGACTTGAACTGGACGGTGCTCGAGGGCGAGCGTTGGGCGCTGTCGGGAGAAAACGGGGCGGGCAAGTCCACCCTGTTGAGTCTCGTCTGTGCCGACAATCCGCAGTCGTATGCATGTGACATCGCACTGTTCGGCCGCCGCCGGGGTTCGGGCGAGAGCATCTGGGAAATCAAGAAACACATCGGCTATGTGTCGCCCGAGATGCATCGGGCCTACATGAAGAATCTGCCGGCCATCGCGATTGTAGCTTCCGGGCTGCATGACTCCATCGGGCTCTATCGTCAGATGCGCCCTGAAGACATGGCGCAGTGCATCTGGTGGATGGACATCTTTGGCATTGCCGATTTGCGCGAACGCAACTTCTTGCAGTTGTCGAGTGGAGAACAACGCCTCGTGTTGCTGGCCCGTGCATTTGTGAAAGACCCTGAGCTGCTCATTCTGGACGAACCTCTGCATGGTCTGGATTTGATGAATCGTCGGATGGTGAAGGACATCATCGAGGCTTTCTGCCGTCGTCCTCACAAGACGCTGGTCATGGTCACGCATTATGAAGAGGAGTTGCCCTCCGTCGTTGACCACCGTCTTCGTCTGAAGAAGAATCTCTGAGTCGGTCCGGCTTGTCCGGTCCGGAAAACAAAGCCCCGGATATGAGTCGAAAGACAAATATCCGGGGCTTATATGTAGCTTTTACAAAAGAGAAATTTATTTTTTCTTCTGTCCGTAGTAAGCATTCGGTCCGTGTTTGCGGTTGAAATGCTTTTCAATGAGCAGCGGGTTCATGGTCAGGTTTGGGTTGATGGCATAGGAGATGCTGGCCATCTTTGCAACTTGTTCCATGACCACGGCGTTGTGCACCGCATCGTGAGCATTTTTTCCCCAGGCAAACGGCCCGTGGTTCTTGACGAGCACTCCGGGAGTGTGCATCGGGTTTATGCCCTCGAATCGTTTCACGATGACGTTTCCTGTCTCCAGTTCATAGTTACCTTCCACTTCTTCGCGCGTCATGTCGGCCGTGCAAGGAATGGCATTGTGGAAATAATCTGCATGAGTTGTTCCGATGTTGGGAATGTCGAGTCCGGCTTGTGCCCATGCCGTGGCATACGTGGAGTGAGTATGCACGACGCCTCCGATTTCAGGGAAGGCCTTGTAGAGCACCACATGTGTCGGCGTGTCTGACGAGGGGTTCAGTTCGCCTTCCACTACGTTCCCATCCAAGTCGACGACAACCATGTCGCTGGCTTTCATGATGTCATATCCGACACCGCTTGGCTTGATGACAACCAGTTTGCTTTTGTGGTCGATGGCCGAAACGTTGCCCCACGTGAAGATGACCAAGCCATGTTTGACAAGGTCCAAGTTCGCCTGAAATACTTGTTCTTTTAAAGCTTCTAACATTATTATCAGTTTTGTGTGTTTGTTTTTCTAGATATTTATAGAACTTATACAATCGTGCTCCTCGGGTTTGCGATTCACAGAGCCAAATGGCCTATTTGTTCCATGTAGACCTGATTCAGCCCTGTGTATTCGCGTAATACCCGTTTAGCGGCATCACCAAAGTGTGATGTACAACAGTGCCAGGATAATAATGACACCAACAGCACCGATGCTAAAACCTCTGTCAGACGTGAAGAGTGACAGGTCGATAGGTACGGCTTTTTTGTCCTGCACGGTGTCGAGAGCATTGGAGCGCAAGTAGAGCCATAATGCCAGGAAGAATGTTCCAAGGAAGAAGATGGACTCGAAACCAAGATTCTTCATGTTTTCAATGTTGCCAAAGACAATGATGCATCCGATAACATAGCAAATAATGGCGAGAACCAGCATTGCATTGCCCCAGAAGAGTTGTGTTTTCACTGCGTGATTGTCAAGCGGGGTGGCTTTTTGAGTATCCTTGCTCAGGAAGGAAAGGGTGAAGAAAAGTACCACCAGCGCCATAAACACGTAACCCATGCGGAGCAGGAACGGAGTGCCCGGCATCATGAACTTGAATGCGATGCTGAATACGAATGTCGCAATGGCTGTCACCACGGCGGCTGTACCTGATGCACGTTTCCACAGCAGACCTAAACCGAAAATTACAACGATGCCCGGATAAACAAATCCCGAGTATTCCTGAATGATTTGGAAGGCTTGGTCGGCTCCACCCATGATGGGATATACGGCGATAAGCGCCAAGATGAGCGATGCCAGAGATGTCAGACGGCCCACGCTTACGAGCTTTTTCTCAGAAGCAGTCTTGTTAATGAACTTCTTGTAGATGTCCATAGTAAAGATGGTCGAAGTGGAGTTGAACATGGAAGCCAATGATGAGATGACGGCAGCAGCCAATGCCGCAAACGACAAGCCTTTGACCACAGTCGGGGTAAAGTTACGTATCAAGAACGGATAAGCATCGTCTGAACGTTCGATGGAACCGGTCAGGGTTTGCATCAGTTCCGGTTGATAGTGAACAATGTAGAATGCACATACGCCCGGAATACATACGATGAACGGGATAAGGATTTTCAAGAAGGCAGCGAAAATCATACCCTTCTTAGCTTCAGCAAGGTTCTTTGCAGCCAAACCTTTTTGTATGATGTATTGGTTGAATCCCCAATAACCTAAATTGGTAAGCCACAATGCACCGATGATCACAGTGATGCCCGGAATATCAAAGAACGGGTCTGAAGGTTGGGTTGCAGTGCCTTCAAGCACAGGATAGAGATCGGCATTTCGTTCGACAATTAGGTTGAAATGTGTGTCTCCCGGCACATTGGTGAGATATCCCATGATGTAACTTAATGCATCTAATGCTCCGTTGAGTTCCAGTTTGGTTGAAATGACGTCAAGAGCGGCATAAGCTGTAATCAAACCACCACCGACAAGGAATGTTACTTGCATCACGTCTGTCCAAGCAACAGAAGCTAAACCTCCGTAGATGGAGTAGACACCGGCAATGATGAAAAGGAACAACATGATGTAGAGGGTAGTCATATCCATCTGCATGCCAAGGACTATGGTCGGAGCTTCCGGCAGGCCGAGGATTTGCTTGATGGCCAAAGCACCCAACCAAGCGACGGATGTCAGGTTGATAAAGACATATAGGAATAGCCAGAAAATGGAGAATGCCAAGCCTACACCCCAGTTATAGCGTTCGCTCAAGAATTGTGGGATTGTGAATATTTTGCGTTTAATCATCACTGGCAATAGGAACTTAGCAACGACAATCAGTGTTGCTGCAGCCATTAATTCGTAGGCTGCGATAGCAATACCTGACTTGAACGCAGAGCCGGACATACCGATAAATTGTTCGGCTGAAATGTTGGCAGCAATCAGAGAGGCACCAACAGCCCACCATGTCAACGTGTTTCCTGCCAAGAAATAGTCACTCGATGATTTTTCTTCTCCTTTTTTACCTCGTGATAAAAATAGTCCTAATCCTACCAAGAGAACGATGTAGGCTGCGAACACCAAATAATCGGCTAGTTCGAAGCCATTGTTTTTTAATGCTTCTAGTATATTCATAATTTAATTCTTAATTATTGATTTTCATAGTCGGGTAACTTATTCTTCCACGCCAAATTTGAAGATGCAATGGCTTTGGTAGGTCTGTCCGGGTTCAAGGATGACAGAAGGCCATTGAGGTTTGTTAGGGCTGTCTGGATAATGCTGGGTTTCCATGCAAATGGCTACGCGCTGGTTATATATAATACCCTTTTTGCCTGTCACTGTTCCGTCCAGGAAGTTTCCGGTATAGATTTGTATGCCGGGTTCTGTCGTATAGACTTCCAATGAGATTCCGGTCGATGGACAGATAAGTTTGGCTGCTACTTCGTCAATATTTCCTTTGGTGCTCAAGACATAGTTATGGTCAATGCCCATGCCGAATTTCACTTGCTCGTTGGTCATATCGAGTGCATCAGTAATTGTTTTGGCATTTTTAAAATCCATACTGTTGCCCTCTAAAGCAAGCATCTCACCAGTGGTCATGAAAGTACTGTCGACTGGAGTGATGCTGTCAGCCTTTACATAAAGGAGGTTGTCTGTGATTGTGTTTTGAGGATTACCGGACAAGTTGAAGTAGGAGTGGTTGGTCATGTTGATGATTGTTTTCTTGTCGGTCGTGGCATCATACTGAATGTCGATGCTGTTGTTGCTCTTCAGTGTGTAGGTCACATGGGCTGTTACATTGCCTGGGAAATTGTTGTCTCCGTCAGGAGATTGCATCGTTAGTTGCACGGTGCTGTCGTTGAGCTGTTCTCCGGTGTAGACTTGGTATTGCCATCCGGTCGGTCCTCCGTGCAGGCAATGCCCGTAGTTGTTTTGCGGCAGTTGGATGTTTTCTCCGTCGAGTACGAGTTTACCTTGATTTATTCGATTGGCATAGCGCCCGATGGCTGCTCCGAAATCGCTCGGAATGTTGATGTAATCCGCTATGTTGTCAAATCCCAGCACTACGTCCTTCATTTCTCCGGTTTTATCTGGAACCATGACAGAAACAATGCGTCCGCCAAAGTTCGTGATGCAGACTTCCATGCCGTTTGCATTGGTCAAGGTGTATAATTGTGTTTGTTTACCATTGACTTCTGTTTGGAACTGTTGAGGGTTGAGTCCTGATTTTGTCAGAGCCTCTTCGGATTGCGGGGTACATGCAAGGATGGACATGCAGATGCCCGCAAATAAGACTGTATTTACATTTTTCATGATGTTATATTTTTGAATTGAATATTCAGCTTTATTCCAATCTTCTTGCACCATCGCTGATAACCACGTCATACACCTTGGGCAAGCGCTTGAAAGCCTCGCGGAAGCTGATGATGGTCTCGCGCACGAACGGTTCGTAAAGTTCTTCCTTCACGAGGTTGATGGTGCAGCCTCCGAAGCCTCCGCCCATGATGCGCGAACCTGTCACACCGTGCTTGAGGGCACA
>CAZOKL010000099.1:217-7238 GCA_964580305.1 uncultured Bacteroides sp. | reverse complement strand
TGCCGCTGCTCTTCCCCTTCTGAAAAGACAGCCGGCACGGAGTCTACTCCGTCCGTCCGCGCCCTCCTTTCCGGGCGCGGACGCAATAGAGTCCGTGGTCGGGCGGAGTCTAAGGCAAACCCTTATCTCCATAAAAATGCCGGGACACGGAAACACAGAGAATTCATAAACCACTCTGTGCCTCCGTGCCCCGGCGTTTTTATGGCCACAGCCTGCGGATTGCGTCAACGGGCGGATTATTTCAGATAACCGTCAAGCACCTTTTCGATGGCGGGCGACGAGGGACGCTCGGCGTTGATGTCGATGATGCGCCCTTCGCCGTCAAACACCATGAAGCGCGGGATGGCCGTGATGTTATACTCCACGGCAAAGTCTGACTTGAAGTTTTCAGGGATGACATACTGCCGCCACGTGGGTTTGTCACGGTCGAGCTTCTCGTGCCATTTCTTCAGGTTGTTGTCCAGCGAGATGCTCAGGAACTCTATTTTTGAGTTGTTCTTGTATTTCTCCACCAGTTTTTCCACGAATGGGATTTCGGCGCAACAGGGACCGCACCACGTGGCCCAGAAGTCGATATACGTCAGCTTGCCCTGACCGATGACGTCAAGAAAGCGCACCGTATTCCCGTCCACGTCCAGCATCTCGAAGTCGGTCGCCTTCACACCGGGCAACAGGCGAGCCAAGTTGTTGTAGACCGTCTCGTTCCGCTTGTACATCTCACTCGTGTCGGAGACACTTTTGTAGACCTCAAACATGCGTTGCAGGTGCTCATCGCTGCCCATAGCCAGATACATCATCATCGCGTTGTCCACCAGGCGCTCGCGCACCGTCTGATTCCGTATGCTGTCACGCACGAAGCAGTAAAAGCGCACGTTGCGGGGTTCTTCCTTGTAAATCGCGGGGTTGATGTGGAGCTTGAAGTCAACTACTCCGCTTATGGGAGAGGAATGAGAACCGTCGCCCACATTGATTGTGTCGTTCAGGTCGATGCTGTTCACATAGGCCATGAAGTCGGCATCACGGCTTGCGTCGTTGCCATCCATGCGCAAACGACGGAAGTAAACCATACCGTAGTCGTCTTTCAAGTGGTCGATGGCAGGTGTCTGTTCGGACACGAACTCAGGACAGGCACCTTCGAGCCGGCTGCGAAGGAACTCCTGCCGTGCTTCAATCTGCCCCAGGAAATCCTTGAATGTCACCTGCGAACCGTCTTCGTTCTTATATTTGAAGTCATAGTAGGGCGGAAGATTCAAATACTCGCATTCAACGACCGTCGAGCCGTGGAAGGCGGGCGTGGACACGTAGCGGCGCACGGGCTCACCCATGATGGTTTCGTCTTTCATGCCGCCGGCCACGTCAACGTGGAGCGTGTCACCCGGTTTGAGATAGCAGTCAATAACACTCCGGTTGTCGCCCAAATATTCCGTGTAGAGGCCTCGGGTGACGTTGCGAGTGGTCTTCACGGGGATGAAGAATGTGCCGTCGGGCTGCACGTCGATGGTGTCATAAACGGCATCACCGATGGCGTCATTGTTGATTAGCAGCAAACAGCCTTGACCTGCATAATCGTTCACACTACCGGCCAGATAGGCTGTGTCAGCCGGCTGTTGGACACATGCGGTCAGTGCAAACACTGCGAGTCCTGTCAGAGTTAAATTTTTCATACTGTCATGTGTTTTTTAAATCGTGAATATCTTGTTTTATTAAGTTCAACGCCAGTTTTCGTTCCACTTGAGCACACTTTCAGGCAGCAACAAGTAGAGGTTGTCTTCCTGCAAGGTGTAGGTTGAAGAGCCGTCGCTGTGACTGATGGGCTTCTCCTGCTGGAAGAGCGGGTCGTTCCAAAGACGGCGCAGGTTGTAATAGCGGTGTATGCGCCCCATGAACTCACGGTGTTGTTCGTCGAGGCAGAAACGGACAAGGTCATCACGCGTCTGCACCGTGTCAGGAATGTCTTCATGGCCCGTGCGGACGCGTTTGGAACGGAAGGCAGTGAGCACCTCGCGGGCATTGTCTTCCGAACCCACGCGCGCCTCGCATTCTGCCAAAGCCATATAGACCTCAGAAAGGTCTACCCCGTAGTTAGGCGACAAGCCGTCGCGGATGCACCCCACCGGATAGGGTGTAGGTTCGCCAGAGGGATATTTCGTGGGGATAAGGTTGCGACGCAAATCATACTCTCCGAAAAGGGCATATACCTCCGGGGTGATGTAATAGGTCACCAATCCATAACTCCAGAAACGGTATGGACTGTAACAGGCATTCTGCTTCACCCAAAGCACTTCGGGGCTGGCGTAGGTGTATGGGAGCAGGCAGTCACTCGTGGCCAACTGTTCGTTGCTCAGTTCGTTGGCCGTCAGTTCACGGTAATCATACTTTTCCATCAGTTCGTTGTAGTCTAGCAGATGGAAGCTGGTCTCGCTCTTCGAGCGTTCATAGGCCGTACGCAGTGGAGCGAGTGCCTTCTCATATTCGCCCATCATCCAATACATCTTGCCCAGCAGGGCATAACCGGAGGTCATGTAAACGCGCATGTTGTGGTCGGGTCTGTCTTCAAGCAATGGAACAGCTTCCTCCATCTCCGTTGTAATGAAATCATAAAGCTCACGCATCGTGGCACGCTCAAACTCCTTAACGTTTGTGTTTGCCTCGGTCACGATGGGTATGGTCAACTCCGTGTCAGCAATGTCGGGATTCCACGGGCGGGCGAACATCTGAGCCAGGATGAAGTGCATCCATGCGCGGCTGACACGTGCTTCGGCCTGCAAGGCTTCCTTTTCGGCCTGCGTGCCTCCGCTGGAACTCATCACGCCGTTGGCAATGACATTGAAAGTGTAGCAATTCTGGTAACACATCTCCCAGGCATTGCAGTTCTCGGTGGTTTTATAAATGTCGCGTTCGTAACGGAAGGCTCGCAAAAGAGATTCCGGGTCGAAGCTGGAATAACTGAAAGCATCCGTCAGGCCGTCAATGCAGGTCTGGTCAAACAGAATATCGTCGTTGAGCCATAAAGTGTAGTCTTCCATGCTCATGTTCATGAACTGGATGGTGTTGAACATGCCGTTGTATGTATCTGTCGTCTCGGGGATGGAATATCCGCGGGGTTGTTCGTCAAGAAAGGAGTCACAACCGACCATGAACAGGAGCAACCCCAGACTTGTTCCCAGTAAGCGTATGGTTTTCATCATAAATTCGTTTGGTTAGAAGTTAATGTTAATACCGAGGGAATAGGAAGGGCCATATTTGTCTTGCCGTGCATAGTAGTTTCCCAAGCTGTAAGAGTAGGCCTCGGGATCAATGTCATAGTTATTGAAGGCAATGAGCCAAAGGTTGCCCAGTTGCGCCGTAAGACGAATATTTTCCACGCGCAGTTTGCGGCTGAAGGCCTTTGGCAGAGTGTAGGCCAGGGTGACATCTCGCAGGCGAATGTAGGAAGCGTCAACCACGCGTGTGTCGGCTTTGTAGTAGACGTCGGATTTCAGAGAATAGTCGTTTTCTGTCGTATAGCGCGGCACGTCGGTAAAGGCTTCGTCGCCCGGCTGACGCCAGCGGCGGTCGAACTCTTCCGGCAGGTTGCTGCCCGGACGGCCAAAGAAGTAGATGCCGTCGCGGCGCATCTTATGCCCCAGGTTGTAGATGAACATGAACGAGAGCTCCAGGTTCTTGTAAGTGAAACGGTTGGTGAAGCCGCCGTAGTATTTCGGGATGGTGGTGCCGCTGTAGACCAAGTCGTCTTTTGTCAAGTAGTCGATGGCCGACCCGGTCACGATATTGCCGTCCTTATCATAGGCTTGCGGACGTCCTTCGCTGTCCAATCCGGCATAGCGGTAAGAAAAGAGTGCTCCCATCGGGTAGCCTTCCACGTAGTTCTCATAAAGCAGGTCGCTGGCCAACTCGATGGGTGTTTCCACCTCGAGCTTTTCAATCCTGTTCTTATTGTAAGACAGCGTGAGTGTGGAATACCAGTTGAAGTCGCGCGTGCGGATGTTGTGCGTGTTAATCGAAAGCTCGAAGCCGCGATTGCTCATCTCGCCCAGATTACCCGTAGTAGAAAGCCATCCGGTGGTGGGGTTGAGGTTGACCAAACCGATGAGGTCGGTCGTGTATTTGTCGTAATAGTCGAGCGAGAGGTTCAGGCGGCTGCCCAAAAGGCGAACATCAAAGCCAACATTGACCGTGCGTGTTTTCTCCCACGTGAGCATGTCGTTGGCCGGAGTGACAATGCTGAAGCCCGGTTCTTCAAAGCGAGAACTCGAACTGGCCTGCAAAATGTCATATTTGCCACCCGAACCAGGCTCGGGAGAGTTGCCGGCCAGACCGTAACTGACACGCAGGGTGAGCTCGTTCAGCCAGTTGATGCCTTGCATGAAAGCCTCATCGGAAATGCGCCATGACGCACCCACTGACCAGATGGGTTTGTACTGGTTGCTCGGGTCGCTGCCAAAGAGGTTCGACTGATCCATGCGCACGCTGGCATTGAGCGTATAGCGGTGCTTGTATGTGTAGGCGGCATTAGCATAGAGCGAGAAGTAACGCTTGGCAATTTCCGACTGGCTATATTCCGACGTGCTGATGACGGCATACGAACCGATGGGCACGGGCATGAGCCAGCTGCTCTGCTGGATGCTCCAGATGTCATAACTCTGTTTCTCCATCGTCTGCATGTCGTAGCCCCGGAAACGGTTCACATAACTCGTTGCGCAGTAGGAACGAAGCTCCGTGCCGGCAAGTGCCGTAATCAGGTGGTCATCTCCGCCGAAGGAGGCGTCATACTTCAGTTGGTTGCGCAGTGTCCAGTCGGTGGTCAGACCGTTATCGAGTATGTAGTGCCCGCCGGTGGAAGGCACGCGCAGTTCGCCCGTAGAGGTGTTGAAAGTTTGCGCACGCTCTTCGCGCACGACATAGGTGTCTGAAGGCCGGTAGGTCTCCTGGCGGGAGTGGATGCGGCTGTATTGGAAACGGCCTTCATAGGTCAAGCCTCTGAGCAAGTTCATTGTGAGGCCGGTGTTGACGCGCAGGTTGGTGCTGGTGATGCGGTTGGTATTGCGGTGAAAATCATCAACGGGATAGAAGCCGAGTTCGATGCCGGTGACGTCTTCAGCACTCTGGCGCACGCTCGGCGACATCACCATCGCCGACTGGTCGACCCACCCGTCGGCATCGCGGAAGATGTTGTACGGAAGGTTGTAATATGTCGCACCGCTGGAGTAGTTCAATCGATTGTTCACATCATCCAACGTAGTCTCCCGGCTGCTTGAGCTCGTCCAAGGACTCAGGTGCCCTTTCGTGCTGCCGAAGTTGGCATTGACGGTCAAGTCCCACTTTAGCCATTTCGTCAGCTGGAAATCCTGATAAGCATTGATGGTAATCTTGTCCGTCCAGTCAATGTTGGTATCACGGTCGCCTTTGTAACTGAGTGAAAGAAAATAGGTGTGCTTGTCATTGCCTCCACGCAGGGAGACGTTGTGCTGCGTGTACCATTTGTTGCTCATGAAATACTCCTCATACTGTTTCCGCCCGTTCAAGACGGCAAGGGCCGCGAGGCGGGCATCGCGTTCGTCAAGCGTGATGAGTCCTTCCTTGTACTCATACATCGCCACCTCGTGCGGCCACACGACGGGCATGTAGGCATTGTAGCTGAGATTGTGCGTTGCACCCGCACTGCCAGCAGCAGTGGTCTGCACCCGGTCATAGGAATACACCTCTGAATAGGCATCGAACATCTCCTGCGCATTGCGCATGAACGTGGAGCCGTCCATGTAGTGATAGTAGCCGTAGTCAGGCATGCCATACCACGTGAACGATCCGTTGTAGGCCACCTTCACCTTCTGGTTCTTCTCGCCGCGCTTCGTGCTAATGACCACCACCCCGTTGGCTGCCTGCGAGCCCCAGATAGAGGCGGCCGTGGCATCTTTCAGCACCGTGACGCTGGCGATGTCGTTGCTGTTAATCATGTCCTCCACAAGCGATTCGTCAAGGGGCACGCCGTCAACCACGAACAAGGGCGAACGGGTGGAATTGATGGAAGTCGTGCCCCGAATGAGATACTTGTCGGCTCCGGTGGCTCTGTTGACCGAAAGGCCGGTGGTCAGTCCTTCGAGGGCGTCAATAACGCTATTCGTGCTGATGGCCTTGGTGGCAATGTCCTCGCCTTTGACAAAATCATAGGAGCCCGCCGAGCGTTCACGTGAGATGGTCTGATAACCCGTCACCACCACATTGTCCAACACGTGGGTGTCGTCTTCCATCACGATGCGCAGCAACTGCGCGGGCACGGCCTTTACTTCACGGCTCTTCTTGCCAATGTAAGACAGCACCAGCACGACGTCCTCCCGGCCCTGTGTCATCAAGGAAAAGAGACCGTCGACATCGGTCACCGTACCTGTCCGGGCACCCTCCACACGCACAGTGACGCCGATGAGGGGTTCACCCGCCTCATCAGACACATACCCACGGATGAGTTCCGCCCTGCTTCCTTGTGGCGGACGGGTATCGGGGTGGAACACTTGCACAAAACGCTGATTGATTTCATAGCGCAGGGGTGTGCCTGCCAAGAGCTTATGCATGGCCTCGGCCATCGTGGCCTCCTTCAAATCGACGGTCACGGAGTAGGGCTCCACATCGTCAATCGCATACTGTATCCGATAGTAACCGGACAGACGTTCCACAGTTGCAAGAGCTTTGTGCAACGCTTCACGTTCACACCGGTAAGTGATCGGTTTACCTTCATTTCCGGGAGGCTGAGCTGAAATTACCCCCCCCCCACAAGTAACATAACAGTGTGATTATCACTGTTTTCATTGTGTTACATGCGTCTCTCTTCAATACTTTTTGCATAAGCAATGATGTAATTTAATTAAAACAGATATTTTTTTAGGATTCTTTACATAAAAGACAAACTTCATCGACAATCGGTACCCTTTCCCGAAAAAAATTGTGTCGGAGATGAAATTTCCCCGTGCATCCGCCGGCACGGAGTCTACTCCGTCCGTCCGCGCCCTCCTTTCCGGGCGCGGACGCA
>CAZOKL010000099.1:0-117 GCA_964580305.1 uncultured Bacteroides sp. | reverse complement strand
ATAGAGCCCGTGGTCGGGCGGAGTCTAAGGAGTCCAAGGCGTTTTTATGGCAAATGGACTTTAAACGACCGATGCCGGGCACCATTATAATTATTACCTTTGCAGCCGGAAACCATA
>CAZOKL010000098.1:0-7315 GCA_964580305.1 uncultured Bacteroides sp. | reverse complement strand
TGTCAGATATGAACAAAATAGAAATAAAGACAGAGCTAATTCATATATTTGAACACAAACTCTCGTACCCTATGTGTGTATTCTGCACGATAGTCGTGATAGGAAGCTGCATGTGCAGCTCGTGGAACGACCCATAATTCTTTTGCTCCGGTTTTAGCCTCATAAAGTTTGTAAACCATCCATGTAGGCACATAATTATCGGCATCGCCATGTATAAACAACATGGGTAAAGTACATTTCTTTACCTGTTCAAAAGCACTAGCTTCACGGAAATTCCATCCATAACGCAACTGGCATAATGTGTTTGCCACGTAGAGTAAAGGGAAATCTGGCAAATGAAACTGCTCATCCAACTCTTTGGAAAATTGATCCCACACACTGGTGTAACCGCAATCTTCCACAAAGCATTTAACATAGTTCTGCTGGGGCTCTCCGGCCAACATCATGGTGGTGGCAGCTCCCATTGATATACCATGCACCACCATTTGTGTATCTCCTCCAAACACTTGATTAGCTATCTCCATCCAATGAAGTACATCCAATCGGTCTTTCCACCCCATCTGAATATGCGTACCTTCACTCAGTCCGGCATAACGCAAGTCTGGCAGCAGAATGTTATAATGCAAATCATGGTGATACAAATAGCCAATCATCAACATTCGGATGGCGTTGTCCGTATACCCATGCACAATGACAGCTGTTTGACGCGCAGCGTCAGGTGAAGCTACGTAATAAGCATGCAAACTCGTTCCATCAGATGCAGTGATAAACGTATCTTGCAAAGCTCTTACCTGATGCAAACTGTCAATCCACGGCTTTACATAAGGATATTTATCAAACAGATATTGCCACGACTTTTTCAGGTCAGGGTTGCGGTAATCCTTTTGTGCAGCAATGGGGCACAAGGCATAGTTCAACATATAGAATCCTCCGCCCAGGTATGCTATCAGCATTAGAAAGACAATTCCGACGCTTATTATCACAAAGCTTCTACCTTTGCGCTTCATCCTTATTTTTGTTCATTTGTTCCAAATGTCCCACGCAGCAAAAGCCTGTAACAAAAGCATCTCCAATCCATTCTTGGTCATGGCCCCTACTTTCATTCCTTTACGCATAAAAAGCGTAATGTCAGGATTATATATCAAGTCATAGAGCAAATGTTGCGGAGTGAGCAGCTGATAAGGAATGTTTGGGCACTTATCACTCTGCGGATACATTCCTACAGGCGTACAATTCACAATGACGGTATAGTCACGCATGATATCAGAAGTAAGTTCTTCGTAAGTAATTACATTGGGATAAGGCCGACGAGAAACAGACAGACATTCCAATCCCAACTGTTTTAATCCGCAAATAATGGCTTTTGAAGCTCCTCCCGTGCCAAGAATCAGAGCTTTCTTATGATGGGGCTCAAGCAAAGGCTCAATGGACTGAGTGAAACCGATAAAATCAGAGTTATACCCCACCAGCTTACTTTTACCTCCTTTTTGAGGAATAACTTTTACTACATTCACGGCACCGATAGCTAAAGCATCCTTGTCCATTTCATCCAAGAAAAGAAGCACCTGTTCTTTGTAAGGACTTGTAACATTAAATCCTTTCAGTTCCGGATGTTCTGCCAAGATTTGCGGCAACTCGGCTATGTTCGTAATTTCGAAATTAAGATATTGTGCATCTATGCCTTCGTTCTCAAACTTTTCATTAAAATAACTACGGGAGAAAGAATGTTCTAGCGGGTAACCGATAATTCCATAAGTGTCCATAGGATTTTTTCTTATATTAGTTAATCTTTATTTTGTTACCATATACATGGTGCAAATACCCATTGTCAAGCGACGAAACCTCACGT
This sequence comes from uncultured Bacteroides sp., assembly GCA_964580305.1. GTDB lineage: Bacteria > Bacteroidota > Bacteroidia > Bacteroidales > Bacteroidaceae > Phocaeicola_A. Next base: position 5,466 of record CAZOKL010000098.1, on the reverse strand, counting down.
CTCTAAATCCAGTCTTTTTAAGGATGGCTTGCATAACCTCGCCTTGAGGAAACGCCTTGATTGTCTCTGGTAGGTAAGTGTAAGCATTGTTGTCTTTAGAAAGGAGACGTCCCACAAAGGGGAGCACGACTTTGGAATAAATGCTGAAAAGTTGCTTCATCGGGAATGTCACTGGAGTGGAAAGTTCCAAAATAACTAAGTGTCCTGCAGTGCGCAGCACCCGGCAGATTTCTTTCAGGCAAGCATCCAAGTCTTCAAAGTTGCGTACTCCGAAAGCAATGGTAATTGCATCAAAGCTTTCATCGGCAAAGGAGAGATGCTGGCAATCTTCTTTTTGGAATTGTATGTCATGTGCCATGCCATCTTTTCTTCTAAGGTGCGCCACCTTTTGCGTGGCCACTTGCAACATGCCATCTGAAATGTCAACCCCCATAACCCTTTGAGGACTCAGTTTCTTTTCTGCAAGAATCACAAAATCACCTGTTCCAGTAGCTATGTCAAGCAAGCAAGCCGGATGAAAAGGTTTCAACCAGTTGATGGCAGTACGCCTCCATGAACGGTCAATGCCCAATGACAGAATATGATTCAAAGGATCATAGGCGGGAGCTATGTTATCGAACATTTGCTCCACCTGATCCTTCTTACTTTCTTCACTGTTATACGGTTTGATATGTTCTTGCGCGTATCCCATTGAATTATTTGTTCTTCAAAAACTCAAAAACGTTCTTTTCTATGCGGACAGCAAGGTCATCACATTCGACCTTTTCAAACTTCTCGCCTACGATATGCTCATAGAGTTCAATGTAACGATCAGACACGCTGCTCACATATTCATCCGTCATTTCAGGCACTTGTTGACCGGCCTTGCCCATAAAATCATGTTCAATGAGCCATTGACGCACAAACTCCTTGGAAAGTTGTTTCTGCGGTTCACCCTTCTCAAACTTTTCTTCATAACCGTCTGCATAGAAATAACGAGAAGAGTCCGGAGTATGGATTTCGTCAATCAAGTAGACTTTACCGTCTTTCTTGCCAAACTCATATTTTGTGTCAACCAAAATCAAACCCTTTTCAGCAGCAATTTTGGAGCCTCTTTCAAAGAGAGCGTATGTATATTTTTCCATCAATTCATAGTCTTCCTTGCTGACCAAACCTTGCGCAATGATTTCTTCTTTCGATATGTTTTCATCGTGTCCGGCTTCAGCCTTTGTCGTCGGGGTGATGATGGGTGTGGGGAATTTTTGGTTTTCTTTCATGCCTTCAGGCAAAGTGACACCGCATAGTGAACGACATCCGGTCTTATATTCTCTCCAAGCACTTCCTGTCAGATATCCGCGGATAATCATTTCCACGCGGAAACCTTCACACTTCAGACCTACCGTCACCATCGGATCGGGAGTTGCAATTTTCCAATTGGGAACGATGTCTGCTGTGGCGTCCAAGAACTTGGATGCGATTTGATTTAACATCTGACCTTTAAAAGGAATACCTTTCGGAAGTATGACATCAAATGCAGAGATTCTATCTGTAGCAACCATAACCAATAGTTCATCATTGATGTTATACACATCACGCACTTTCCCGTGGTACACACTTTTCTGACCCGGGAAATTGAAGTCTGTTCTTACTAATGCTTTCATAATTCGCTTTATGTTAGTATGTGTTATTATCGTTTTTCTGTTTCTTGCTTTTCATAGGCTTCCACAATACGTGTCACCAATCTATGACGGACAATGTCTTTCTTATTCATCTCGATGAAAGAAATTTCCTTGATGCTCTTCAAAATGTGCAAGGCATGCGCCAATCCAGACATCTGAGACGAAGGAAGATCCACTTGCGTCAAGTCGCCCGTCACAATCATCTTCGTGTTCATACCCATACGGGTAAGAAACATCTTGATTTGTTGCGGAGTCGTATTCTGTGCTTCATCGAGTATGACCACCGCATCATTCAATGTCCGTCCACGCATAAAAGCAAGCGGAGCAATTTGAATAATGTTCAGCTCTATCATTTCCTGCAACTTGGCGGCAGGAATCATGTCCTGCAACGCATCATAGAGAGGCTGCAAATAAGGGTCTATCTTGTCTTTCATATCACCGGGCAGAAATCCCAACTTCTCACCGGCCTCCACAGCCGGACGACTGAGTATGATGCGCTTGACTTGCTTATTCTTAAAAGCTCTCACCGCCAGTGCTATGGCTGTATAGGTTTTACCTGAACCGGCGGGCCCTGTCACGAATGTCAAGTCATGTTGCTCAAAAGCTTTAACCAGCTTCACCTGATTGCTGCTCCGCGACATGATGGGTTTTCCAGTGACACTATACACAATCACATTTCCTGCAGACTCCATCTGAGGTGTCTTTCCTTTTACGATGTCGAGAATGACTTCTTCACCTAATGAATTATATTGCAGACAATGTTTCTCCAATGCCAGAATATTCTCTTCAAATGCGCATATCTCTTCTTCATCTCCCATGACTTTAATAACATTGCCGCGCGCAACAACGCGCAGCTTCGGATATAAAGCCTTAATCATCTGTATATTTGCATTGTTCACACCGTAGAAAACCACAGGATCCACGTCTTCCAGCACTAAATGTTTTTCTATCATTCAGATTCGATTTCTATTCTTCGCCTATTTTGTTGTTTATTATCTGGCAAAGGTAGTGAATCTTCTTAATAGGGTGGAATAAAGCACTTGTTATTTTTTCCCAGCTTCTGATTTTGCCTATCTTTGCCGCTGGTATGGCATCTAATGACAAATATATCCAAATGAAGAACAAGAATAGATTCACACGCTGCGGAATTATTGCCTGCACGACTATCCTCTTGTTGGGGGGGTGCAAGAAAGACAACTCTATGATTATGAACAATCCTCACAATATTCACGGAGTGATAAGCTACAAACGCAGCTTTCCCGACTTAAATGAAATTCAGTTAAAAGCTGCTAAGACATTGGGCATTCGCCCTGTAAATTCTAGAGAAGAAGCTGAAAGACACATAGGGCGATTGGATAAAATTGGCACTTGTGAAGTCTATCACTTGGATTCTCTGACCCATTCCATCCCCTACCTAGTACCCAAAGCCAACATCCTGCTTCAACGTATCGGACAAAACTTTTTAGACTCTCTGACGGCAAAAGGACTGAATCCAAACAAAATCATAGTCACTTCCGTGCTCCGTACACAAAGCGATGTAAAGCGCTTGCAGCGCGTCAACGGAAATGCTTCGGCCAACTCTACTCACTGTTACGGAACAACTTTTGACGTCAGCTGGAAACGCTTCAAAAAAATAGAAGAACTCGATGGTCGCCCTTACCAAGATGTCAATCCCGACACCTTAAAACTGGTGCTTTCTGAAGTGTTACGCGATTTGCGCCAAGAAGAACAATGTTATGTGAAATATGAACTGAAACAGGGATGTTTCCACATCACTGCCCGCTGAAATAATTTTGTTTTTTTGCATACAGGACTCTCACGCAAGAAAATCCAAAAAGACAACACATGAGATATTTCATTTACTTGGCATACGATGGGACAAATTATCACGGGTGGCAAATCCAGCCCAATGGCAGTAGCATACAAGAAGAACTGATGAAAGCACTCTCTACACTGATGCGTCAGGAAGTGGAAGTGGTCGGAGCAGGTCGCACCGATGCTGGCGTACATGCGTCTCTAATGGTGGCACATTTTGACGCAGACAAAGAGTGGAATTTATCCTTACTGGCCGACAAGCTCAATCGTCTTTTACCTCCTGACATCTCAGTCTATCAAGTGATGCCTGTCAGGAGTGATGCACATGCCCGTTTTGATGCCATTTACCGTACCTACAAATACTATGTCACAACTCAAAAAACACCTTTTGGACGTGCCTATAAATGCCGATTGTTTGGCCCTTCGCTTGATTTTGAACAAATGAACAAAGCGGCGCAAACACTATTTGATTACATCGACTTCACAAGTTTCAGCAAACTCCATACTGACGTGAAAACCAACAATTGCCGCATCATGCAGGCCCAATGGGAACAAATCAATGACACGGAATGGGTTTTCACCATCCAAGCAGACCGTTTTCTGCGCAACATGGTGCGTGCCGTCGTGGGGACACTCTTTGAAGTAGGTCGTGGAAAACTATCGGTCGAAGATTTCCGCTGCATCATCGAGAGTAAGAACCGCTGTAAAGCCGGAACATCAGCTCCGGGACATGCTCTGTTCTTGGTTGACGTCGGCTATCCCAAAGAAATCTTCCTGCCCCAACCTGCCATTTGACAAAAGCTACAGCGCCATAGAGAGCGGAAAGGAGGATAGGAAGGGATATTCAGTAAAGTTATATTGATAATACGTCACCACAAGTGGACGGCAGACGCACGGGAAGAGAGGCTCGAACTCCCGACACTCGGTTTTGGAGACCGATGCTCTACCAACTGAGCTATTCCCGTGTGAAAACCAGATTAGACTGTTTGATGAGCTGTTAACGAGACTTGAACTCGTGACCTCTTCCTTACCAAGGAAGTGCTCTACCACTGAGCTATAACAGCAAAAAAGAGCGGAAAACGAGGCTCGAACTCGCGACCCTCAGCTTGGGAAGCTGATGCTCTACCAACTGAGCTATTTCCGCATAACTGTTTTTGTAGGCGTTGAGAGTAATCTAACTCCCGAACCTCTCTGCTCGTAAAGCAGATGCTTTGAACCAATTGAGCTAAATGCTATTTGTGAAAGCGGTTGCAAAGGTATAACTATTTTCTAAATATCCAAACAGAATGACCGAACTTTTCTATCGGTAGAGTCAACCGGCAAGTGCTTGCTAAAAAAACATGGACTAATTTTTGCAGATTAAAAGAAACTACTTATCTTTGCGTCCGCAAACAAGAAATGCACTCTTAGCTCAGTTGGTAGAGCAATTGACTCTTAATCAATGGGTCCAGGGTTCGAGTCCCTGAGGGTGTACAAGTAAAGAGTCTGTCTCAGAATAAGATATGAGACAGACTTTTTGTTTATGTTATGCCCCGTCGTCAAAAGCATTGCCGAAATCCCACGCCGCCGGAAACGGAAGTATATGCGTTTGAAAATGCGTCTATACGCGTTTCCAATTGCGTCCGTATGTATTTTCAACTGCGTCTATACGCGTTTCTAACTGCGTCCGTATGTATTTTCGACTACGTATATACGCATTTTCAACCGCGTCTGTATGCATTTTCAAACGGGTACGCATTCATTTTCGAATGGACACGAAGAAGGGCGCGAATGCACCGGGAGGAATTCTCTGCGGCTCGCGCCCTTATGCTGCCAGACGGTTCGCGTCAGGCCGGCTATCTCAATCGCAAGAAACTGTAACCGAATCGTTCACAGGCTGCCCGCTCCAGCGATTCGCGTGCCCACGGCTCGGCAATGGCGATGAGGGCACGGGCACGTTGGGCCAGGTCTTTTCCTTTCAAGTTGGCGATGCCGTGTTCCGTGACGATGTATT
>CAZOKL010000097.1:0-7320 GCA_964580305.1 uncultured Bacteroides sp. | reverse complement strand
CCATCGGGAAATCAAAACAACTGACTTTGTGGTAAGCTTAAACCGAACTCACGTACTCTATTACAAAGCGCAACCCAAATAGAGAACCAACTTATCAGCTATCAAAGACATTACAAAGAATTTACCTATTTAGGTCCTCCCTTAATGGCGGGCGAGAGCGGAATAGAGTCCGTGCTCGGGCGGACTAGTTTCCGTCCAAGCACGCCCTCTATGCGGCGCATGGCTATGCTTAAGACTACGATTGCCAGCCTCCATATCCACACTCCCAAATCGACTCATGGTTTGCGATGGCTAATGAAAGTCTTCACACTTTCAGGAAACCTTTTTCCTTTCGCAGAACCACTGCAACAGGTGTTAAGAAAACATCTTATATATGTTTATTACTCTAAAAACTCTATTTTATAGTGCAAAAAGGGTTAAAAGATAGTCTTTTTTTGTCTGATAATACGTTTTATACCATAAAAGTGCCTATCTTTGCATCGTGTTTTTCATGGTATTAGATTTAAGGTTAAGGAAGATTGGGGATCGTGAGATTCCCTTCTTTTTTTTATATATATATATTTCATTTTTTCTTCAAACTGTATTTGAGGGCAGTAGAAATTTAGTGGGGATTTTTTAGTTTCTGTAGCTTTTCCCAAGGCCAAACGGGTGATTGACCGTTTCCACATAAAAGATAGGGGTGGTCTTAATTCTTTCTTATAACACTGGCATATAAATCTATATTTATATTTAAATTTGCCAGTCAATTTTTGTTTGTGCATATAAATTAGTTTTTCTGTATCAGGTTTATAACAAAAATATATTAGCCCGAGTTATGAATATGATTCGTAAGAATAAAGACACTGGCATAGAACGTCCATTACTGAGCATCATCGTTCCTGTATATAAGGTCAAACACTATTTGATGAAATATGTGATGTCAATCTGTAATCAAACGTATCGAAATTTGGAGATTATTCTGGTAAACGATGGTTCGCCTGATGGTTGTCCGCAACTTTGCGACCAACTGGTCGATAAAGACAGTCGCATCAAAAACTTAGCCTGATTATATGAGTGTGAAAAAGAAAATAGCATTTGTCGTCACCCGCTACGGAAAGGATATCAATGGAGGGGCGGAATATCATTGCCGGATGTTGGCCGAGCGATTGAAGGTGCGTTACGAGGTAGAGGTGTTGACCACTTGTGTGCGCAATTATCAGCAGTCAGTCAATGAATTGCCTGAGGGGGCCGAGTGGCTGAACGGCGTGTTGGTGCGTCGTTTTAAAGTCGACCCGATTCAGGCAGATCAGCACGAACATCATCTGCAACGGCTGAAACCGGCGCGAAAGTTGCGTAGACTGTTATTTCGGTTACACCTGTTGAGGATGCTGGCGAATGTAGTGCCTGTATGGTCGTGGAAGAAGGCGGAAGAGCTCGCAGCCTTTCGGAGCGATCACTTCTATTCACCGTCATTGAATGCTTACGTGGAGCAGCATCAAGCCGATTATCATTGTTTTCTTCCAATTAATATGGTGGAGTCACCCTGTTTCTTTACGGGCTATATCGTTCCCCATAAAACCATCGTGATTCCTACGCTGCATTGCACGGGAACTTTCTTCTGGTCGGTGCAGACGGAGGTGATGACGCGAGTGTCTTACGTGGCCTTTAACACGACGGCAGAGCAACGGCTCGGGCAGCACATCTGGGGGCGCAAGCTGGCGAGGCACGGTGTGATTGGGGTCGGTATTGAAGAACCGGTTCCAGCCGACTGGAAGGCCACGCAACATAAGTATCACCTGCCAGACGACTACCTGCTCTATGTGGGGCGTATTGAACCGGGGAAGCTACAGCACATATCCGATGACTTTATGGTCTATAAGCAACGGGTAGAATCGAGCCTGAAGTTGGTGCTCGTGGGCAGTTATCCGGCCGATTACCGTCGTTGTTCCTCTCCCGATGTGGTTTACACCGGATTTGTTACGGATGAAGAAAAGCGGGTTATCCTTCAACATGCAAAAATTGTTGTGAATCCCTCGCTGTATGAAAGTTTGTCTTTGATTGTATTAGAAGCCATGCACGATGGGAAACCTTTGTTAGTCAACGGACGTTGTGAAGTGCTGAAAGAACACTGTGTGAAAAGCAAAGCAGCTTTGTACTATACAAGCAGGCGTAGTTTTATTAATCAGTTGCAACGGCTAGATGTCTCGCCGACGTTGCGAGGGCAGTTGTCGCAACGCGGAAGGAGCTATGTCAACGAGCACTATGCCTGGCCGTTAGTGCTCCAGCGGATGATCGATGTCATCGAAAGTATTCAATAGACATATAGATTAAATTGTTATGTAGCTCATTTTGTAGCTGATTCTAAAGTTGTGTAATCCACAAGCAATAAGAATCACCCTATCTTCGAAACCGAATTTATGGCATCTGAATCGTTCTTTAGGTTCCACTCAATCCTAAGGAGGAAGCTGTTTATTTCCTTAAAAGGAGCGAAGAAAAGTAAGGAAAAATGCGGTAAAATGATTACTTTTGCACATAATGCAACTATGATAGGACTATAAATATATGAGCGATACATCCCAAGAAACAGATATGCCGGACAGAGAACATTCGGACTACCGCCCCGTCAACACAAAGGACGGGAGCGTGCGGCACCAACTGAGCGGCATGTACCAGAACTGGTTTCTGGATTATGCTTCTTACGTCATCCTGGAACGCGCTGTACCCCATGTAAATGACGGACTAAAACCTGTGCAACGACGTACCTTGCACGCGATGAAACGCTTGGACGACGGACGCTACAACAAGGTGGCCAACATTGTGGGGCACACCATGCAGTTCCATCCCCACGGCGATGCTTCCATAGGTGATGCATTGGTGCAGTTAGGACAGAAAGAATTGCTCATCGATCATCAGGGAAACTGGGGAAACATCCTCACGGGCGACGATGCTGCCGCACCGCGTTACATCGAAGCACGGCTTTCGAAATTTGCCCTCGACGTGGTGTTCAATCCGAAAACGACGGAGTGGAAGCTCTCCTATGACGGACGAAACCGCGAACCCATCACGCTGCCCGTGAAATTTCCTTTGTTGCTCGCTCAAGGAGTGGAGGGCATAGCCGTCGGCCTGTCGTCAAAAATCCTGCCGCACAATTTCAACGAACTCTGTGATGCCGCCGTTGCCTATTTGCATGGCAATCCCTTTCAACTTTATCCCGACTTTCAGACAGGCGGCTTTATTGACGTGTCGAAATACAACGACGGTGAGCGGGGCGGTAGTGTGAAGGTGCGTGCCAAGATAAGCAAGTTCGACAATAAGACACTTGTCATCACCGAGATACCTTACGGTAAGACCACATCGACCCTCATTGACTCCATCTTGAAAGCCGTAGAGAAAGGGAAAATCAAGATACGTAAAGTGGAGGATAACACGGCTGCCCATGCCGAGATCCTTGTTCATCTGGTGCCTGGCACATCGTCTGATAAGACGCTCGATGCCCTTTACGCCTTTACAGATTGCGAGGTGAACATCTCACCGAATTGTTGCGTTATTGACGATAAGAAACCCCATTTCCTCACCGTGAGCGACGTGTTGCGCAAATCGGTGGACAACACACTCCGGCTGCTTCGCCGTGAACTGGAAATTCGTAAAGGAGAATTGCAGGAAAGTCTGCACTTCGCTTCACTTGAAAAGATATTCATCGAGGAGCGCATCTACAAGGACAGGCAGTTTGAACAAGCCACAGATATGGATGTCGCTTGTGCCCATATCAATGAACGGTTGACCCCATTCTATCCGCAATTTATCCATGAGGTGACGAAAGATGACATCCTACGTCTGATGGAAATCAAGATGGGCCGTATCCTGAAGTTCAACAGTGACAAAGCCAACGAGACCATTGCCCGTATGAACGAGGAGATAGTCGAGATAGACAAGAAGTTGAGTGACATGGTAGCCGTCACTTCCGAATGGTTCTTTATGCTCAAAGAAAAATATGGCAAAGAGCATCCTCGTCTTACCGAGATTCGAAACTTTGACACCATTGAAGCCACCAAGGTGGTGGAGGCAAACGAAAAACTCTATATTAACCGTGAAGAAGGATTTATCGGTACGAGTCTGAAGAAAGACGAGTTCGTCGCCAACTGTTCTGACATAGATGACGTGCTCATCTTCTATCGCGACGGTAAATACAAGCTGGTGCGCGTGGCCGACAAAATATTTGTCGGCAAAAATATTCTCCATATCACGATTTTCAAGAAGAACGATAAACGTACCATCTACAACGTGGTCTACCGTGACGGCACAAACGGAGCTTACATGATGAAGCGTTTCTTTGTCACGGCCATTATTCGCGACCGTGAGTATGACCTCACGGCCAGTACACCCGGTTCGCGTGTTGTCTACTTCACGGCTAATCCGAACGGGGAAGCTGAAATCATCAAGGTGACGCTCAAACCCAATCCCCGCCTGCGCCGCATCACGTTCGAGCGTGACTTTGCCGAAATAGGCATCCGTTCACGTCAGGCCAAAGGTAACCTACTCACACGCAACGATGTGCATAAGATTGCCCTGAAACAGCGTGGTGTTTCCACGCTGGGAGGTCGCAAGGTGTGGTTTGACCACGATGTGCTCCGGCTTAACTATGATGAGCGTGGTGAATATCTGGGTGAGTTCCAGACGGGCGACCAGATTCTGGTGGTGCTCAAAAACGGCGATTTCTACACGACCGATTTCGATGTGAACAATCACTATGAACGTGACATCCACCTCATCGAGAAGTTTGACTCGCACAAAGTGTGGACAGCCATTCTTCACGACCACGACCAACAGGGCTATCCTTACCTGAAACGTTTCACCTTTGAAAGTTCTTCGCGCCGCCAAAACTATCTGGGCGAGAATAGGCATAATGAACTACTGTTGCTCACAGATGAATATTATCCGCACCTGCAAGTGATATTTGGTGGCAATGACAGCTTTCGCGAGCCGCTCGACATCGAAGCGGCCGATTTTGTGGGTGTGAAAGGCTTTAAGGCGAAAGGTAAGCGCTTGACCACCTATACCGTGGCTGAGGTTCATGAATTGGAGCCTACCCGTTTGCCTGATATCCAGGAGGAAACGGCCGAGGAACAACTCGAACCCATCAATGAAGACCCTGATGCACACAAGAGCGACAGCGATATCATTGACGAAATTACCGGTCAAATGAAACTATTTTGATGTTATGAAAATATACACCTTGTTACTGTTAGGATTGTTTGTTTTTCTCTGTCCTGTGGCAGGACAGGAGGCAGACAGCTTGCAGGCAAACCGTTTTGTGATGCGTTCCACACTTTTTGGAATCGGACGTACGCGTATTGTGGACACCTATTTGTCACCCGTGGAATATGCAGGCATGGAAGTACGTTTCCTGCATGAACGCATGCGCATGACTAAGATGTTGGATGGAAATGTCTCCACCCAGAGCCTGCTGCAAGCCGATTTAGCCTACACGGAAAACAATTCAAAGACTGGCAATGAGTATGCTGGTATGGTGAATTGGAGCTATGGCTTGCACTACCATTTTTACATCAACGACCAGTTTCGTATATTAGCAGGTGGTTTGGGTGACCTGAATCTCGGGTTCATCTATAACACGCGCAATTCTAACAACCCGGCTCAGGCCAAAGCATACATTAATCTGTTGGCTTCGGTTATGGCCATTTATAAATTCCGCATCAAGAAGCAACCTTTCACGGTGCGTTATCAAGCCAATGCGCCGTTTATGGGAGTAATGTTTTCACCCGAATATCAGCAGTCATATTACGAAATTTTCAGTTTGGGCAATACTCATGGGGTGGTGAATTTTACTTCGGTGCATAACCAACCTTCTTTGCGACAGTTGCTCACACTGGACATGCCCTTGTGCCGGGCAACATTGCGTTTGGGTTATGTGGGCGATTTCCAACAATCGAAAGTGAACAGCATTCGTTGCCACACCTACTCTCATGTTTTCATTGTTGGTTTCGTGAAAAACTTCTATCTTATCAAAGGGAAGGACAAATTACAGACAAGATCTCCTTTTTAAAACTTACGCACAATGAAAAAATATCTCTATACCTTATTAATGTTGACTGTTTTGCTCACCAGCTGTATTGATGTGGAGGAATACAGCGATGATCCACATGGAAACTTTGAAGCGCTGTGGCACATCATCGACGAGAAATATTGTTTCTTTGATTATAAAGCCGAAGAGTATGGTTTAGATTGGGACGAAGTGTATGACCGCTACAGTCAAGACATCGTGTCCAACATGACAGACAAAGACCTTTTCAATGTGTTCGACCGTATGTTGGCCGAACTGCGCGACGGGCATGTAAATCTCTATACGGGCTTTGATGTAGCTCGCTATTGGGACTGGTATGAGAACTATCCACAGAATTTCAGCGACAGCATTCAACGTCTCTATTTGGGCACAGACTATCACATTGCTTCTGGCATGAAGTATAAGGTGCTCGATGACAATGTGGGGTATATCTATTACGAAAGTTTCAGTGATGCTGTCGGCGAGGGGAATTTAAGCGACATGCTACAGGAGTTGTCCATTTGCAAAGGACTCATCATTGACGTACGCAACAATTCAGGCGGACAGCTTACGAATGCCAGCAAGATAGCTTCACGCTTCACCAATGAGAAAGTATTGACTGGTTACATATGTCACAAGACAGGTACTGGGCATAGTGATTTCTCCGATCCCTATCCGATTTATTTGGAACCATCCACTAGGTTGCGTTGGCAGAAACCCGTTTGTGTGCTGACCAATCGAAGTGCCTACAGTGCCACGAATGACTTTGTGAACACCATGAGTCAGTTGGCCAACGTGACCATTGTTGGTGACAAGACCGGTGGCGGTTCTGGTCTGCCATTTTCTTCAGAGCTTCCCAACGGATGGTCCATCCGTTTCTCGGCAAGTCCGATGTTTGACCCAGAAATGAATCAGCTGGAGTTTGGCATAGAACCGGACGTGAAAGTCGACATGACTTCTGATGACATGCAGCAAGGCAAGGACACGATAATTGAGCGTGCGCGTCAGATTTTGAATGAAAAAGCTTTGCAAGAATAAAAAATCACTATATCTTTGTGGCGCTAAATCGGAGTAATTCTTATTATAGCGCCTGTGGCGTAATTGGTAGCCGCGCCAGACTTAGGATCTGGTGTCTAGCGACGTGTAGGTTCGAGTCCTATCAGGCGCACAAAAGTATAGCAGAATTAAAAACAACAGGGATGGCGCAGATGACACAGATAATAAAGGTTTGTGTTTGTGTGTTGCTTGTGTCTGACAAGTAAGTGTAAAGCCTTTCTCGACAC
>CAZOKL010000096.1:0-7611 GCA_964580305.1 uncultured Bacteroides sp. | reverse complement strand
CCCTCATAATTTATGCTGTTTTACTGAAGGTAAAGTCAATCGCAAGTGCAACATTACGGAATATTCCTGAAAAATCCTTCAGCCGGAGTAAGGAATTTGAGTTTTTCTCTTGGACGTGCATTGATTTTCTTTCTGATCTTAGCAATTTTCCCTTCCGTAACAATTCCGATATCCGTTCTTTAATGTATGCCAGATAAGTTTGTTTCCGTTTTCTACGGCTCTTTTCTGCCATGTACGGTATGAGTCAGTAAAGAACACGGGGACATCCAGGCTTTTTCGTTATCCATTCATGTTCGGCGAACTCGCTGCCGTTGTCCGTTGTGATGGATTTCAACGCCTCCTTTTGCCAGCGGCTTCGCTTTCTTCCCCTGCCTGAGTTTTCCATGAGCAGGAAGTTCGTACTCCTTTCCATCAAAGTCAGGATGGCATTGCTGTCCTTGTCTACTATAAGGTCCATTTCCCAGTCTCCGAAACGTTTCCCGTCGGCTTCCGCCGGGCGCTGGTGTATGCTCATTCGGTTACGGATATTCATAGCCTTGGTCTCGTGCCTGCGGGAAGCCCTGCGCCTGTATTTCATCTTATGGCGGCAATGGTAGGCCGGAACGCTGCTTTCGTCCTTACGGATTATCGCGTAAACGGTTTCACATGGGAGACGGTTATGCCTTCCCACTTCAAACAACTAGATATCTGCCCCGGAGACCACTGTCCATTCTTTATCAGCTCAATGACACACCATTTCAGCACCTCATCCAGTCTCCTGTTTCCGAATGTATATGCTGCTGGGATTCAGTCATGACATGAGCCTTGTTCCATACATACTTAACCCTCGGCGTGGAGTTGCGCCTGACCTCACGGCTTGCTGTCGACTTGTGGACTCCTATGGAACGGGCAATTATTTCCAGAGTTTCTCCTTTTTGTTTTTTAGGCATTGCCAGATGACCCAACCCGAATTACCACCGCCTTCCTCCATCCTTGGAGCGCAGCGGAAAGGGCGGAGGAAGGATGTGTAAGGTTGCACTTCTAACTTGACGGTGGCGCTATTTTATTGAATATTCCGAAATAATTCAACACTTCCAGAAGAAGAACCATTTTACTAATGTGTATAAAGGGGATTCAAGCATGAAACAAAAGTATAACTTTTAGGACTATTCATCCCCTTTGATTTTCTACTGACCTGTTGGTTGTCTACGTGTCGGTGGTTGGAATATTGTGTTAGAATCCGGCCTGTTCAATCAGTTTATCCACAGCTGCTCTCAGTCCGTCTATGCTCTTTCCTCCAGCTGTAGCGAAGTGAGGTTGGCCTCCTCCTCCGCCTTGAATCAGTTTTGCAGCCTCTCGCACTAGTTTCCCTGCATTTATTCCTGAAGCAACAAGATCATCACTGACCATGACCGTAAGCATTGGTTTTTCATGGTCGACGCTTCCTATAGCAACAAACAAGTTTGAGGGAACTTCATTTTTCAGTTGGAAAACGATGTCTTTTGCAATGTCTGCTGGTATGGGTAACACTGCTTTGATGACTTTTACGCCATGTATGTCTTTGGCTTCTTCCAGTAGTTTAGCTTTCATTTGTACCTCTTTTTCTTTTATGAAAGTATCCACTTGCTTTTTTAGTCCAGCATTCTCATCGATATATTTACGGATAGCTACACGCAAGTCTGGAGCATTGTTGAACAGTATGCGTAGGTCTGTCAGTGTGTCTTCAATGGTGTTCATCATTTCCTCCACTTTTGCACCTGTAATGGCTTCAATGCGTCGAATGCCTGCAGCAACAGAGCTTTCAGATGTAATTTTCACCATGCCGATCTTTCCGGTAGCCGATACGTGCGTACCACCACAGAATTCGATGGATGAGCCGAACTGCACAACGCGCACTTCATCGCCGTATTTCTCACCAAAAAGAGCGATGGCACCGAGTTCGCGTGCTTTTTCTATCGGCAGGTTGCGGTATTCAGTCAGAGGAATGTCCGCGCGAATTTTCGCGTTGACCAAATGTTCCACTTCGCGAAGTTGTTCAGGTGTTACTTTCTGGAAGTGTGAAAAGTCGAAACGCAGGCCATTGGGTGTCACCAACGAACCTTTTTGTTCGACGTGTGTGCCCAACACTTGGCGGAGAGCTTCATCAAGCAAGTGTGTGCAGGAGTGATTGGCAGCACAGGCAGCACGCTTGTCGGTGTCGACACAGGCCATCATCGGAGCATATAGGTATTCGGGCAGTTTCTTGGCAATGTGGATGGGCAAATTGTTTTCTTTCTTTGTGTCAATGATTTCAATGGTCTCAAACTCGTTGACCAACACACCTGTGTCGCCTACCTGTCCACCGCTTTCGGCATAGAAAGGAGTCTTGTCGAGTACGATTTGGTAAAGTGTTTGATTCTTTTGTTTCACCTGACGGTAGCGCAAGATGGATGTTTCGTATTCTGTGAAATCATAACCCACAAACTCGGTTTCTCCTTCTTTCAGCACTATCCAATCACCGGTTTCCACAGCAGCAGCATTGCGGGCGCGCTGTTTCTGTTTTTGCATCTCGGTGTTAAATTCGTTGGAGTTGACTGTCAGTCCGTTTTCGCGAAGGATAAGTTCTGTCAAGTCAAGTGGGAATCCGAATGTATCATACAGGGTAAAAGCATCCACACCGCTGATTTCTGTTTTGCCGGCAACTTTGGTGTCAGTCATAATCTTGTCGAGCAGACGAATTCCGGTTTCTAATGTGCGGAGGAATGCCTCTTCCTCTTCCTTGATCACTTTTTCGATAAGTCCTTGTTGTGTTTTCAGCTCGGGATAGGCATCACCCATGGTCTCAATGAGAATAGGCAACAGACGATACATGAATGCCTGTTTTTGTCCCAAAAACGTGTACCCATAACGAACAGCACGGCGTAAGATGCGGCGGATAACGTATCCGGCTTTTGCATTGGAAGGCAACTGGCCGTCAGTGATAGAGAAAGCGATGGTGCGAATGTGGTCGGCAATCACGCGCATGGCTACGTCAGTCTGTGGGTTTTTACCGTAAGTATGTCCGGTCATGGAACCGATAACGCGTATGATGGGTTGGAACACATCTGTGTCATAGTTTGAAGTTTTGTTTTGTAGGGCCATGCAAAGGCGTTCAAATCCCATACCTGTATCGATGACGCGGGCAGGAAGCGGTTCCAGACTGCTATCGGCTTTGCGGTTGTACTGCATAAACACTAGGTTCCAAATTTCGATAACTTGTGGATGATCATGATTTACCAATTCGTGGCCGGGCACTTTTGCACGTTCTTCAGCCGGGCGCAGGTCTATGTGGATTTCAGAGCAAGGGCCACAAGGACCTGTGTCACCCATTTCCCAAAAGTTATCATGTTTATTACCGTTGATGATATGGTCTTTGGGTAAGAATTGCTCCCAATAACCAGCAGCTTCGTTGTCGCGTTCCAGTCCTTCTTCCGGATTACCCTCAAAGACGGTGGCATAAAGATTGGCAGGGTCGATCTTAAGTATATCCACCAGATATTCCCAGGCCCAGCTAATGGCTTCTTTCTTAAAATAGTCACCAAATGACCAGTTTCCAAGCATCTCAAACATCGTATGATGATAGGTATCATGTCCGACTTCCTCCAAATCGTTGTGTTTTCCGCTCACTCGAAGGCATTTTTGAGAGTCGGCCACACGTTTGTGTTTGGCAGGGTGATTGCCCAAGATTATGTCTTTGAATTGGTTCATACCAGCATTGGTAAACATCAATGTTGGGTCATCTTTGATAACCATGGGAGCCGAAGGCACGATTATATGGCCTTTTGACTCGAAGAAATGTTTAAAAGATTCTCTAATTTCTTTTGCAGTCAACATATATGTATTAGTCTTTCGTAGTTAATATTCTAAAAAACAATTTGCAAAGATAAGGCCTTTTGCTATTTTTGCTTCAATTATTTATGTGAAATATTCATTAAGATAAGACTTTTGTTCACATTATCCAAAGAAAAGCATGCGTAAAGTCTATTATATCTACAATCCTCGAACTCGCACTTATGATAGAATATATCCGACTATCAGACAACGCATTCTTAGTATCATTCGCCGTTTATTTTATGGAATGGGGTTAGGAGCCGGTTGTTTCTTGGTGCTTTTTTTCCTGTTTGGCTCTCCTTCAGAGAAAGAGCTGCGCAGCGAGAATGCCCGGATGGAGGCACAGTACAATGTGTTATCCAAACAATTGGATGATGCTTTAACAGTGTTAAGTGACATTCAGCAGCGTGATGATAATCTTTATCGGGTGGTTTTGCAAGCTGACCCGATAGCCGATGGCATCCGTTATGCAAGTTATAAGGAAGGGCGTTATGAAGAGTTTATGAATTTGGCGAATGCAGATCTTGTGGTGAGTACGACTCGGAAGCTCGATTTGCTGCGTCGTCAACTGTATATCCAGTCGAGGTCTTTTGATGAAGTGGTGAGTATTTGTAAGGAGCATGACGAGATGCTACTTTGCATACCTGCCATTCAGCCTATTTCCAATAAGGATTTGAAAAAGACGGCATCAGGCTATGGTGCGCGTGTAGATCCGATTTACAAAACCACAAAGTTTCATTCCGGAATGGATTTCTCGGCTAACCCTGGGACGGATGTTTATGCTACGGGAAATGGAACAGTCGTGTCGGCAGGTTGGGAGGTCGGTTATGGTAATACAATAGAAATCAATCATGGGTTCGGTTATCATACACGTTATGCACACTTGCAAAGCATCAAGGTGAAGGTGGGGCAGAAGGTGGTGCGTGGAGAGACCATTGGTGGTGTGGGATCAACGGGTAAAAGTACAGGGCCACATTTACATTATGAAGTGGTGGTGAAAGGGAGGAAAGTGAATCCGGTGAACTACTATTTTATGGATTTGAGTGCAGAAGACTATGACAAGATGATTCAGATGGCTGCCAATCACGGAAAGGTTTATGATTAAGCAAATAACGAAAAAAAGATGAGAAGATATGGCGTATAAAGAAAATAAGAATTTAAAGTTGTATTATTCCATAAGTGAAGTGGCCGACATGTTTCATGTGTCGGAAACTTTACTTCGCTATTGGGAACGTGAATTTCCGACATTCATTACGCCCCGTAAGAGTGGGCGACAAATTCGTCAATACACGGAGGAGAACATTGAGCAAGTGCGTTTGGTTTATCACTTGGTCAAAGAAAAAGGAATGACGCTTCAGGGTGCACGTCAGACATTGAAGAACAATAAGACAGGCACCGTCCAAACGATGGAAGTCATAAATCGGTTAAAAGCCGTTCGTGATGAATTGATGGAGATGAAGCAGGAGTTGGATCGGACAATCTATTGATTTCTATAGACATCTATTTAAAACGGTTAATTGAGGGCTGGAATCCAAATTTAGGACAACCAGCCTTTTTTGTTTTTCTTCTTATCAATAATTACATTCTTTGTTTCTTGTAAAAAGAGTGATAGTTTTTTGATCTGCAGAATATGACTGTCAAATTGTCGTATCTGTCACAGCTGGCTGCCAATATGCCCTTTGGAAAGGTTTGGCACGCTTTTCGTTTAAGAACTTGTGCCGACTTGAAAAAAGGACGGCATAAACGAATGAATAAATAAAAACTTTAAAAATAAAAAGACTATGAACGTAAAACCATTAGCAGACAGAGTGCTGGTTCTCCCTGCACCAGCAGAAGAGAAAACCATTGGTGGAATCATTATTCCAGATACCGCAAAAGAAAAGCCTTTGCAAGGTAAAGTCATTGCCGTAGGTAATGGAACCAAAGATGAAGAAATGGTAGTTAAAGTAGGAGATGAAGTATTGTATGGCAAATATTCAGGAACAGAACTTGAATATGAAGGAACAAAATATCTGATCATGCGCCAAAGCGACGTGCTTGCCATCCTCGGATAACGCTGAAAAGCTTTTAGACATACTTTCTTTATAAACTATAAACTTACAAACTTTTAAAATTACAAGCATTATGGCAAAAGAGATTTTATTTAATATAGATGCACGCGATCAACTCAAAAAAGGAGTTGATGAATTGGCTAACGCTGTGAAAGTAACCCTGGGCCCGAAAGGACGTAACGTAATTATTGAAAAGAAATTCGGTGCTCCTCAAATTACGAAAGACGGTGTAACGGTGGCTAAGGAAATAGAGCTGACAGATGCATTCCAGAATACAGGTGCCCAACTTGTGAAGTCTGTGGCTTCTAAAACAGGTGACGATGCAGGTGACGGTACGACAACAGCAACTGTATTGGCACAAGCTATCGTAGGTGTTGGCTTGAAGAATGTGACAGCTGGAGCCAATCCTATGGATTTGAAACGTGGTATCGATAAGGCTGTTGCCAAAGTTGTGGAGTCCATCAAGTCACAAGCTGAGATGGTGGGTGACAACTATGACAAGATTGAGCAAGTCGCCACTGTTTCTGCAAACAATGATCCTGTTATTGGTAAGTTGATTGCTGACGCTATGCGCAAGGTTTCTAAAGACGGGGTTATCACAATTGAAGAGGCCAAAGGACGTGACACGACGATTGGTGTCGTAGAAGGTATGCAGTTCGATCGTGGTTATCTGTCGGCTTACTTTGTTACTGATACAGAGAAAATGGAGTGCGTGATGGAGCATCCGTATATCCTGATTTATGATAAGAAGATTTCTAATCTGAAAGACTTCTTGCCTATCTTGGAACCTGCCGTACAGAGCGGACGTCCGTTATTGGTTATCGCAGAAGATGTTGACAGTGAGGCTTTGACCACTTTGGTTGTCAACCGTCTGCGTTCTAACCTTAAGATTTGTGCTGTGAAGGCTCCGGGCTTTGGTGACCGTCGTAAGGAAATGCTGGAAGACATTGCTGTTTTGACCGGTGGCGTTGTCATCAGTGAAGAGAAAGGTCTGAAACTGGAACAAGCAACTATCGAGATGCTGGGTTCTGCTGACAAGGTGACAATTACGAAAGACAACACGACTATTGTAAATGGTGCAGGTGCTAAAGAAAACATCCAAGAGCGTATCAACCAGATCAAAGCTCAAATCAAGACCACTACATCAGACTATGACAAAGAGAAACTGCAAGAGCGTTTGGCTAAGTTGTCTGGTGGTGTAGCTGTTCTCTATGTGGGTGCTGCTTCTGAAGTGGAAATGAAGGAGAAGAAAGACCGTGTAGACGATGCTCTTTGTGCAACTCGTGCAGCTATTGAGGAAGGTATTGTTCCGGGCGGTGGCGTGGCTTACATCCGTGCCATCCAAGCATTGGAAGATTTGAAGGGTGAGAATGCCGATGAAACAACCGGTATTGAAATCATCAAACGTGCCATCGAGGAACCGCTTCGTCAGATTGTGGCTAATGCAGGTAAGGAAGGTGCCGTAGTTGTTCAGAAGGTTTGCGAAGGTGAAGGTGACTTTGGTTACAATGCACGTACTGATGTCTATGAACATTTGCATGCCGCTGGTGTGGTTGACCCTGCAAAAGTGACACGTGTGGCTTTGGAAAACGCAGCTTCCATTGCAGGTATGTTCCTCACGACTGAATGTGTAGTTGTGGATAAGAAAGAAGAAAAACCGGAAGTGCCTATGAATCCGGGAATGGGAGGAATGATGTAATTCATTCATGGATTTCTTTTAAGCATAGAAAAG
>CAZOKL010000095.1:0-7650 GCA_964580305.1 uncultured Bacteroides sp. | reverse complement strand
ATAATAAAAAATGACTAGAATTCTCTCACTTAAAGGATTGTTTTAACTGTTTCCAGCATTCCTTTTTCTTGAATTGAATTCAAGAATGATACGACCATGTCTGTTAAGCCTGGAATTTGATTCAAATCTTCATTCCAGATGGATTTAGCAGCCAAAACACCTTCAGCCACCTTACGTGTATCACCCATAGCCCAAAGATCTTTCAGCAGTTGCATGATTTCTGGAGCATCATTCGGAACGATTTCTGCACCATCAGCACGCTTCCCTCCTTTGTAATAAGTAATAATAGCCGCCAATCCCAGAACCAATCCCTTCGGTAATTCGCCTTTGCGCTCTAAGTAAGTCTTCAGGCCGGGGAGATCACGTGTTTCATATTTCGGGAATGAATTCAACATGATGGATGTCACTTGATGTTCAACAAACGGGTTGTTGAAGCGCTCCAATACATCTTTAGCAAATTGCTGTAATTCGTCTTTCGGTAAATTCAGGGTCTCCATCAGTTCTTCAAACATCACTTTGTGTATGAACTTACCTACCACTTCATGTTGACAAGCATCACGAACAATATTAATTCCTGACAGATAAGCTACCGGAGAAAGCACAGTGTGAGGTCCATTCAGCAAAGTAACCTTCCTTTCATGATAAGGAGCTTCTGACGGTACGAACAATACATTCAAGCCAGCTTTGTCTGCTGAGAATTCTTTTGCAATTTCTTTTGGAGCTTCGATAACCCACAAGTGGAAAATTTCAGCTTGAACCACCATATTGTCATCATATTGCAGTTTTTCTTTAATAGCGTCGATATCTTTGCGCGGGAATCCCGGAACGATACGATCCACCAACGTCGCATACACGCCACAAGCCTCTTCAAACCAAGTCTTGAATTCTGCACCTAAATTCCACAAATCAATGTATTGATAGATGCACTCTTTCAATTTGTGACCATTCAAGAAGATTAATTCGCAGGGGAAGATAATCAGGCCTTTGCTCATGTCACCATTGAAAGTCTTGAAACGGTGATAAAGTAATTGAGTCAATTTGCCCGGATAAGAAGATGCAGGAGCATCATCAAGTTTACAAGAAGGATCAAAAGCAATACCAGCTTCGGTCGTATTTGAAATAACAAAACGCATTTCTGGTTGTTCTGCTAATTTCATATACTCGTCAAATTGAGTATAGGGATTCAGACCACGGCTAATGACATCAATCATAGTCAAGCTGTTTACCACTTTGCCTTTGTCCAAACCCTGCAAATTGACATGATACAAACAATCTTGTTTGTTCAACATGTCAACCATACCTTTGGCAATCGGTTGAACGACTACAACACTGCTGTTGAAGTCTGCTTTCTCATTCATGTTATAAATGATCCAATCAACAAAAGCACGAAGGAAGTTTCCTTCACCAAACTGGATAATCCTTTCAGGACGTTGAGCCTTAACGGCTGTTTCTTTGTTTAACGGTTTCATAATATGTTAATATTAAAAATGTGATTTACAAATTATAAGATTCTACATAATAGTCAATATTTTCCTTTATTAAAATATCTACAGGCATATAGCACAGAGGCGGTACTTCTCGTTTAAATACCAACTTGTCTACCAACATCTTGATGCTGCTGTATCCCTGCATAGCCGGTCGCTGGCCTATTAGATAATTAATCACGCCGTCTTTTAGCAATTTAACATTCTGGGGTAACAAATCATATCCAATCAGACTTTTAAGAGGGCGATTGCGTTTCTTCAGATATTCTCCAACCCTGTAAACACGGGAATTAAACACGACTCCTCCGCTTACAGTTGGATGCGTCTCAAAGAACGCATCTAAAACCTGATCATTTTCATCACCATCCTTTTTCAAAATAACATCATACATCTTTATATTCAAATGCTGTTCCTGAATGTAAGTATTAAATCCTTCCAAACGACGCTGCATCTGAAGCTCTTGCGAATCTGGATTCTTTTCTGTACTCAAAAGAACAATTTCCTGATCATCAACTCTTGTGTCACAAAAGATTCGTGCTGCGATATATCCGCTCCGGAAAGAATCCTGTCCGACGTATGTCAGTGGACCGACACCTTCCACGTTTACATCTATGAACGCAAACAATGTGCCACGCTCTTTTAAATGTTGCACCAAATTAAAGGTTTCAGCATTATAATTGGGAGCTATAAGAACAGCATCAAAAGTTCTTTGAAGCAAGTTCTCACTTTCAGCTACATAAGAAGCCCTATCAGAGTGATTATAATAAATAAAATCCAAACTGATATTGAATGGCATAACTTCTTCCAAAGCTTTCTTTATGCCATTAACCACCGAATGCCAATAGTCATTTATTGCATATTTAGGTATAAAACAGCCTAAGTGATATTTCTTTTTACGAGCCAATCCTATGGCATACATGTTCGGCTGATAATTGATGTCTTTGAGTATTTCCTCAACTTTCTTCTTACTACTTTCAGAAACCTCGCCCCGCTGATGTAACACTCGATCCACAGTACCTGTCGATACGCCGGCCATTTGTGCTATATCTTTTATTGTATATTGTTTTTTATTCATGGTAATTTACTCATTCAAAGGCTTATGTGTTTCCTAAAGGCAATAAAATCATTAAATTTTGCTACAAATATACGAACTTATTTTGCTATAACAAATAAAACATCTATTTTCGTGTTCGATAACGGTTAATAAAGTTAAATCTATGTTTTAGAGCATAAGTTTAACAACATTAGCCACGCTTTTGCTCAGATTATATACATATATATTACTACAACGATTTAATTCTAAGTATTATGAAAAAATTTATGGATGAAAACTTTCTGCTGCAAACAGAGACTGCACAGAAGTTGTACCACGAGCATGCAGCCAAAATGCCTATCATTGACTATCACTGTCATTTAATCCCAAAGATGGTGGCCGAAGATTATCAATTCAAATCCATCACTGAAATTTGGTTAGGTGGCGATCACTATAAATGGCGTGCAATGCGTTCAAATGGTGTAGATGAGCGCTATTGCACCGGCAAAGATACTACTGATTGGGAAAAATTCGAGAAATGGGCAGAAACAGTTCCTTACACACTACGCAACCCGCTTTACCACTGGACTCATCTGGAACTGAAAACAGCCTTCGGCATTAATAAAATATTAAATCCCAAGACTGCACGGGAGATTTTCGATGAATGCAACGAAAAACTTCAAAAACCGGAGATGTCTGCACGTAATTTGATGCGTCACTACCACGTTGAAACCGTCTGCACAACTGATGACCCCATAGACTCTTTGGAATATCACATTCAAACCCGTAAAAGCGGATTTGAAATCAAAATGCTTCCGACATGGCGTCCTGACAAAGCCATGGCTGTGGAAGTTCCTTCCGAATTCCGTGCATACATTGAAACATTGGCTGAAGTCAGTGGTGTGACCATCTCTAAATTCCAAGACGTCATTGATGCACTGCGCAAACGCCATGATTTCTTTGCAGAACAAGGTTGTCGTTTGTCAGACCACGGCATCGAAGAGTTCTATGCAGAAGACTACACACAAGCTGAAATTGATGCAATATTTAATAAGGTATATGGCGGACAAGAACTGACAAAAGAGGAAATCTTGAAGTACAAATCTGCCATGTTGATTGAATTTGCCATCATGGATTATGAAAAAGGGTGGACTCAACAATATCACTACGGAGCTATCCGAAACAATAACACCAAGATGTTTAAACTGCTGGGACCCGACACCGGTTTCGACTCCATCGGAGAATTCAACACAGCTAAATCTATGTCGAAGTTCCTTGACAAGCTGAATGCTCAAGGCAAACTGACTAAAACCATCCTCTACAATCTGAATCCTTGCGCCAATGAAGTGATTGCAACAATGCTGGGCAACTTCCAGGATGGCTCTATACCGGGTAAAATCCAATTTGGTTCTGGCTGGTGGTTCCTCGATCAAAAAGACGGTATGGAGAAGCAGATGAACGCCTTGTCACTGTTGGGGCTGTTGAGCCGCTTTGTCGGAATGTTGACCGACTCACGTTCATTCCTCTCTTATCCACGTCACGAATACTTCCGCCGCACACTGTGCAATTTGCTGGGTAACGATGTGGAAAACGGAGAAATCCCTGTTGAAGAAATGGAACGCGTAAATCAGATGGTGGAAGATATCTGCTACTATAACGCCAAAAACTTTTTCAATTTCTAATAAATTTTCTCATCCTGATTATAAAAGGGCGTCTTTTCCTAAGGGAAGATGCCCTTTTTCTATTATTAATCCGTTAACTTTGCCCAACGATTTTCTCAAGTTCTACTCATAATGACGATATGAAACGAATCATACTCATCACCGGAGGACAGCGTTCCGGGAAGAGTGCCTTTGCCGAAAAGATGGCGCTCACACTGTCTTCAACTCCAGTCTATCTGGCCACAGCTCGTGTGTGGGACGACGAATTCCGCCAACGCGTCATTCGGCATCAGCAAAACCGAGGGCCACAATGGACCAATATCGAAGAAGAAAAAGAGCTCAGCAAACATCAATTAGACGGAAGAACCATTGTTATTGACTGTGTCACATTGTGGTGCACGAACTTCTTTTTTGACCTACATTCTGATGTGAATTCTGCGCTCACTGCGGTCAAAGCCGAATTTGATCGCTTTACGACACAAGACTCCACGTTTATTTTCGTGACCAATGAAATAGGGATGGGAGGCGTCGCCGAAAACAAATTGCAACGCCAATTCACAGATCTACAGGGGTGGGTAAACCAATACGTTGCTTCTCTTGCTGATGAAGTACATCTTCTCATAAGTGGAATTCCTTTAAAAATCAAATAACATCATAATGAAGGCTTTTCAAATAAACACACCAAAGGAAAACATACGCGCTGCATTAATTGACAAAATCAACGACTTGACCAAACCCAAAGGAGCTTTGGGAAGACTTGAAGAACTTGCACTCCAGGTGGGGCTGATTCAGCAGACCTTGTCTCCCGTTCTCCTTCATCCATGCAATGTTCTCTTTGGAGCCGATCACGGCATCGTGGAAGAAGGCGTAAGCGTCTCCCCCAAGGAGGTGACTTGGCAACAAATGATGCACTTTGCTTATGGCCAACGAGGGGGAGTCAACTTCCTATGCCGTCAGCATGGATTTAGCTTGAAACTCGTTGATGCAGGCGTGGATTATGATTTTCCCCCTCAAAGCGGCATCATCAACATGAAAATCCGCAAAGGCACCCGCAACTATCTGCATGAAGCTGCAATGACGCCTGAAGAAATGAACCTCTGTTTGGAGCGAGGAGCGGAAATCGTCCGCTGCTGTCATGAAGAAGGATGCAACATCATCAGCTTCGGCGAAATGGGCATCGGCAACACCTCGTCTTCCTCCCTATGGATGCATGCTTTCACAAAAATTCCTTTGGAGCAATGCATCGGTGCAGGAAGCGGACTCGACTCTGAAGGAATACGCCACAAATATAACATTCTGAAAGCAGCCTGGGAGAATTATCAAGGCAATCACACGGCTACCGACATCATCAGCTATTTTGGTGGATATGAAATGGTAATGGCCATTGGCGGTATGCTGCAAGCAGCTGAATTACACATGACGATACTTATTGACGGATTCATCATGACCAACTGCTTCCTGGCCGCCATCCAACTCTATCCAGCAGTAAAACCTTATGCTATCTTCGCACATCAAGGTGATGAAACCGGACATAAACTGGTGCTCGACTACATGGAAGCGCGTCCGCTGTTGAATCTTGGTTTGCGATTAGGGGAGGGGACAGGAGCCATCTGTGCATATCCGATTGTCGACTCTGCCATCCGTATGATTAATGAGATGGACACGTTTAGTCATGCGGCTGTAACCAAATATTTCTAACCGAATAGTCACACTGAAATACAATACTTCATGAACAAGATATTGGCCGCTTTCATGTTTTTTACCTGTATTCCTTTCTGGCGCATCAAGCAAGTGCCGGCAGAATGCTTCAAACATGTGGTCAATTATTGGTCGTTTGCCGGCTGGCTTACGGGAGGTATCATGGTCGGCGTCTATTGGCTGACGTCTTATGTTTTTCCTACCGAAGTGGTCGTAATCTTAACTTTAATCGCACGCCTGCTCATGACAGGAGCTCTGCATGAAGATGGATTGGCCGACTTCTTTGACGGCTTCGGTGGTGGCACGGATCGTTCACGCATCCTCGCCATCATGAAAGATTCACATATTGGCAGCTATGGAGTCATCGGTCTCATCTGCTATTTTCTGCTGCTGACCTCTCTCATTGCTTCCTTGCCTCCTCATATAGCCATGTGTGCACTGCTGTCGTTCGACACTTGGAATAAATTCATAGCTGCCAATCTGGTCAACTTTCTGCCTTATGCCCGTAAGGAAGAAGAAAGCAAAGCGCACACGGTCTATGAACGCATGCACCCGAAAGAGTTTCTTTTTGCTGCTTTAGGGGGTGTATGCTGGATGCTCATTCTCTTTCCGCCATTGCTATGGCTGTCTGCCCTATGTTCCATCGCTGTGTTTTTCCTGCTTGTCGTCCTCATGAAAAGAAAGCTCAACGGATATAGTGGCGACTGCTGTGGTGCCACATTCCTGCTTTGTGAACTTTCTTCCTACATAGGGCTCTATCTAATTTATGCATTAATTTGATTTTTAATCTTGACATGAAACTGACGTTTATCAGGCACACTTCTGTCGATGTCCTAAAAGGGACATGCTACGGCCAGACAGACGTGCCTCTGCGAGACACATTTTTGCAGGAAGCGGCCGAAGTGTCTGCCCGGTTGAGGGGGCAGACCTTTGACAAGGTGTACACCAGCCCACTGAGCCGATGCACCCGCCTTGCCGACCAATGTGGATTCAAAGAGGCTGAGCGAGACAAACGGTTGTTGGAACTTGATTTTGGCAACTGGGAAATGCAGCGTTTCGATGACATCAAAGACCCTCATCTTCAAGTTTGGTATGACGATTTCCTCCATGTGCGTGCCAGCGGGGGAGAATCTTTTGACGACCTGCGATGCCGAGTTTCTTCTTTTCTGAATGAGTTGTGTCTGAAGCCTTATCGGCATGTCGCAATATTCACTCACGGGGGAGCCATCCTCTGCGCACAGCTGCACGCCGGGTTGCTTCGTGAAGAAGAGGCATTCCAGTCATTGACTCCCTATGGAGGCTGCGTCACACTTCAAATCCCCGCCAAATTACAGATTTAAAGATATAAAAAAGGGGGTGATATACCAGAGACCCTGTTTAAATATAGCAATAAATATCGAGAATTTTAAAAATCTTGATGATATCTAAAGCTAAAGATTGCCAAAACAATTTTTCGGTCTTTGTGGGGACAATCTTTGAGAACACCAAGATAGCCTTGGCGAGATGTTTTTCGGCGATGTATCTTATATCTTCCCACCAGCTTGCACGGGACATCGATGTCACTCAGAAGACGACCTGGCACATCTTGCATAAGGGGCGTGAAATAAACATAAAAGTGCAGCTGTTTGTGTCCTGCTTTTTAAAAAGCGTCTTAACTTTGAGATATACGGCTTGGCAAGGCCAAAATGAGTAACCCCTAAAAATAAAGAGCAAATATGGCACTGATAAAATGTAAAGAATGTGGGCATGACATTTCGGATAAAGCCACATCATG
>CAZOKL010000094.1:0-7665 GCA_964580305.1 uncultured Bacteroides sp. | reverse complement strand
CTATCACAACTTCCAGGAACTGCTCCTGACCAACGACACGTGGGAAGTGAAGTAAGCCCTGACGGGAAGTTTTTTAAGAAAAAAGCATAATAGGTTGGTGCATGCGCAGGCCATGCCGGGAGATATGTTTTTCTCCGGCGTTGGCCTGCGTTCTTTTTATGCCCCGCACGCGGTCTGTCTGCCTTGGAAAATTTAAGCCTTGACGAAGAGAGACCTGGCGAAATATGCCCACTTCTGCCCGGCGATTAAGCACCGAAAGAATTAACAACCAACGACAAAGCCGATTGGAGAAAAGATGGCCGGAAAAGAAAATGCCGTATGGTGAGCTGATATTCCGCATTTGCTTCCCCTCTATTCCGTCCGACCACGGAAAGGAGTCCGCCCGAGGGCCGAGTAGAGGCCGTGCACGGGCGGAGTGGAGAGGAAGCCGGACAGTAAAAAAAACGAGCCGGCATGCCGGCTCGTAGGTGAGAGTGAGGAGTTAGTTCTTGTAGCGTATGTCCACGATGCGGTCGGTCGACTGCGGAAACTCGTATGTGGGCTGCAAGTTGCCGCTTGTGAGGTCGGCAATGTTATAGATGTAAATGTTTCCCCGTTCCGTGGCTGCGGTGTATGTGCCCACGTAGAGCTCATTGGTGGCCACGTTCACGTTGAGGCATGTGATTTCCTCACCCTCGGGATAAGTAATCAGCGGCGTGGTGGGAAGCATGGGCGACGCATTGAACAGATAGTAGGCATAAAAACTGTTATCAATGGGATAGAACCCCACCTGATAGGTTTGTGACAGGGCTATGTGTGTGCCTGCGGGCGGAATGCCATCGCCGGTGGTGGCTGTATAGGTCGTCTCGCTGTTCACATTGAAGAGCACACCCGTCCAGTCGTCATTGTATGCCTGGGTGAGCGTATATTGTGTCAGTTCCAATGCATTTTCTTTGCTTTGGGCCACAACATGCAGGTTGGTGCCGGACGTTTCGCGGACAACCATCAGCAGATTCTTCCCTTCGAGCAAATCTTCCGTGCCGAACCGGCCGAACATGCTGTTGTTTGCATAGATTTCAGGGATGGAATAGTCCACATAAACCGGGTCGAGTGTCTTGGAGTTGATGCTCGACTGCCAAGTATAGCCCGTGAGCACATCGTCATAAGGATAGTGGAAAATGTCATTGGCGTGCGAGTAGATGAACCAATAGGCCTTCTGCATGTGGATGCTCTCACCCATGTCCTTGTCATACACAAACGGATAGGAGGCGTAAGAGTCGGCCGAGAGGAAATGCGTGGCGCGGAAACCAGTGAAGATTTCATCGTAGTTGGAATAGCTGTTCACCTCAAACGTCGTCGAATTGACATAGAGGCAACGGTCTTCCAAAGCTACAATCAGGATGGGGTTTTGTTCATAGGGCGACGTTGCCGCATTGGTGCGGTCGGCACCGATTAGAGTCCTCATCTCCAGGTCAGGGTTTTCTGCTTCGAGGCAGTGTTCATCCACGTGCCAGGTCATGCCTTCGTCAATGTCCTCGCTGGTAAGCTCCTTGATGAAGCCCAGGTTGCCCTGTCCGTCGGTCGAGTTGGCCACTACGAGGATGCCCTGCTGATAGTAGTTGTTCACGTTGACCTGATATTCCATGACGTCACCCACCGCGCCGTCGGTCACCGTGAGATGCACGTAATATACTCCCTCAGCAGGGAAAGCATAGTGCAACACGGGGTCGTTGCTGATGGTGGTCAGTTCTCCCTTTTGGAAGTTGCCGCTTGTGACTTCGGTGTAGGTGCCGTAGGCCCACGTGTAGGTCAGGTTTTCCGACGATGCTTTCACGCCCGGGTCAATGGTCAGTTCGTCGCCATAGTAAACGTTATACACGGGCATGGTTTCACTGTCGCTACCCGTGATGGACAGTTCAGGCAGGGGCACCGTTGCACCGGTGGAGTCATCGTCCACACAAGCAGTCAGTCCCACGGCAAAAAGTAGCAATAAGCAAGTTATCTTTTTCATAGTTCTTTGTTCTTCATTTTTAAATCTTCATTTCTAATAGGTCGACGGTTTAGTCCAATAGCCCATGTCTTCCGGATAGTTTTCATTCACCCAGTCCCAAAGCGGGCTGAGCACATATTTGTTCAGAAAGCCGGTGTACATGGCCAGGGGGCCTTGCAGGCTGGTGGCATTGACAAAGTAGTCGCCATAGCGGTCAGTCATCTCATGCACCACGGTCGGATTGACATCCTCCATCGCATAGAAGTATTCGAAGAACTTCTGCACGGTCTCATAGCGGTAAGCGCAGAGAGTAAATGGGTAGCCCGTCCACCACTCCGGAGCCACTGTGGGATGAATGTCTGAATAGGTAATGGAAAAAGTGTCGCGCCCCACGACATTGAGGTCATTCGAGGGCATGAGGCGCAGTTTGAGGGTGAATTCCTGTTCGAGGAGCAGGGGGTCGTTCTCGCGAAGCAGGATGATGTCCACCGTGTTCTCCACGCCTCCTGCAGGGATATACATGGCGTCGTGGTCGATGGTGTAGTGCACGCCTTCCTGCATGGTCGTGCCGTCGTCGTCCACTTCAAGTGTGAAGGGACGGTCTTGGTCTGCGGTCATGCCCATGAGTTTCACGGGCAGGCTGATGGTATAGCTTGTACGTATGTCAAAGCCGAAACTGTAGTCAACGGATGTGGCTTCCTGGTCGTTCTCATCGATATACTCGATGTAGGCATAGTCTTTCTGGGTGGTGTCATAGAGCAGATAATCGGTTTGCTCGCAAGCCAATAGTGCGAAAGTCAGCACCGTGCCCAGCAACAGTTTAATATGCAGTTGTTTCATAGTTCTTCATTTATCATTACTCGTTTCTGTATTCATACTCATCGTCGGGGATGGGCACCACGTAATAGGTGTCGCTGGCCGGCAGCGTGCGCCCCAGGGCATTGCTGAGGATGTCACGCCCGAGGCGTTTCATGTTGAACCACACCTGTCCTTCGCCGAAGAGTTCTTTGCGATATTCGTTGTAGATGTTCTCCTGTGTCAATGTCAGGCCACGGGTGCTGAAGCCGCGCAGTCCGCGCGAGGTCAGTTCCGTGTCGAAGTAGGTGAGTGCACGGGAGTAGTCCGTATGGAGCAGGGCTTCTGCCGCAATGAGATACATCTCCGACACGTGTATCAGTGTGAATCCGTCATAGCGTTCGCTCCATCCGGAGGGTGTGTTGGAGCTGCCTCCCAAAGTGTAGTAGTCGATTATTTTGCGCCACAGTTCGGTCGTGTTGTCCAGCTGGAGCGAATAGCGGTAATCGGCCGAGGCATCGTCTCCGTCGGTCGAATAAATGGTCTCAAACGAGAGCACCGAAGCACTCGTGCCCGTATAGGGGCGGTAGGAGACGAAAGATGTCTGGTTGTAGATGAGTGTGCGCACCGTCTCGATGTAGGAATTGGAATAGACACCGAAGATGGTTTCCTTTTCCGACAGTTTGCCGGCCAGGTATTCGCCCATTTCCTGCGGAGTGGCCAGCGGGAATTTCTCACTGTTGATGACGCGTTCGGCATAGATGGCAGCATTGGACATGTCGCCCCGCATCCAGTAGACACGTGCTTTTGTGGCCCATACGGCATAGAGATTAAAGTGCGTTGTGCGGTAATTCAGGAAGTTGCGCACATTGTCGTCCGTGCGGGGATAGTCCATCTCGTTCTCTTCGGGAGCAAGCAGTTGCTCGGCTTCGTCAAGGTCGGCCAGGATGAAATCATAGACTTCGCCCACGGTGTAGAACGGCTTCACGGAATAGGAGTAAGTCGTCACGTATGGGATGCCCTGCATCGTTTCGTCTGTCGGAGCAAAGAGGCGCAGCAGGTCGAAGTGGAGGAAAGCGCGCAAACCGAGCATCTCACCACGATAATAATCATGCAGGGTGAGGTCGGTGCGCTCGTCCAGGTGGGTAAGGATGTTATTGATGTAGCCAATGATGGCATAACCTTCGCTCCACATGTCGGCAATGACGGACTTCACGTTGTTGGCCTCATAGTCATACTCTGACAGTGGTTGAGCAAACTGGGCGTTGTCTTCATAGCAACCGAGGTTGGAAGCCAATACTTCGGTGAATCCCCAATACATGTATCGGCCATAGGAGTTGGTGTTTTGCAACTCGCCATACACGCCATAAATGGCGTCCTCAAAACCTTGGGCATCTTTGAACTGGTCGTTCTCCACCCGTTCGCTCTCGGGGCGCACGTCGAGGAAATCGTCGCAGGCACTCGTTGCAAACAGTCCTGCGGCATAAATGATGATGTATAGTAATCTTTTCATGGGTCTGTTATAAAGTGATGTTAAACGATAGGTTCACACTGCGGCTGTAGGGATACTCCGTTCCACGCTCATAGCGCACGGTGGAGGCGCGGAACAGGTCGGAGGCTCCCAGGCTGACGCGCAGACGCTGGATGCCCCACGAGTGGATGAGCTGTTGCGGAAACTCGTAGGCTAGGTTGATGCTTGAGAGCCAAATCTCGTTCTCCCGTTCCACGAAACGACTGGTGTGAACGAAGCTGGTGCCGCCCGTAGAACTCAGGTCAAGATAGGGGACGAGGTCGCCCGGTTGTGTCCATCGCTCGGTGAAGGCACGCACATCGGCATTATATTGCGGGTTGATGTTCTCGATGCGCTCTGCGCGGGTGGTGTTGTAGATGTCACCGCCAAAGGTGTAGCTGAAGTTCACGCCTAGATAGAAGTTTTTCCACGTAAAGTCAGTCGAGAAGCTACCTTCAAGTTTGGGGTTCGTGTCACCCACCACAACTTTGTCCAGCGGGTCGTAGGTGTAAGTGTACGTACCGTCTTTCTTAATGTAGATTTCGCGACCGGAGGCCGGGTCTATGCCGGCCGAGCGCACGGCATAGATGGCCGTGGGGGAGCTGCCCTCTTCGTAGAGTACGCGGGGTGCAGCCTCATTGGTCACGACGCTGTTTTCGTCATTGGCACGTTCCAGAGCCGAGGAGATGTCTTTGATGACGGTCTTCGAGTGAAGGCCGTTGAACATCAAAGACCATGAGAAGTTCTTCGTCACGATGGGCTTGCCCCAGAGGGAGAATTCCACACCGTTGCTTTCCTGCGAGCCGTAGTTGTCTTTCACGGTCGTGGCACCCGACGATGGTGGCAGAGAGATGTCGATGAGTATGTCGTCGGTCAGTTCGTTATAGTAGTCGAAGTTCACGTTCAGGCGTTCGTTGAACAAGGAAGAGGTGATGCCCACGTTGAACTTCTTCGTGGTCTGCCACGTCAGGTCAGGGTTGGGCATGGCCATGGGGATGGCTCCCACACCGCCGAGGGTGACGTTGCTGATGAGATATTGATAGGTGGCGATGGCCTGATAGGGAGAGAACTTCACGCTGCCGGTGTAGCCATAGCTGGCGCGCAGCCGTAGCTGGTCTATCCAGCCTGCATCTTTGGCAAACTTCTCATTGTGGATGTTCCAGCCGGCACCTACTGACCAGAAGGGGGCATACTTGTTGTCTGCACCAAACTTTGACGAGCCGGACACACGGTATGAACCATCGACAAAGTAGCGGTTCTTCCACGCATAGTTGGCTGCGGCAAACCATCCCACGTTGGTCTCCAGGTCTTCGCTGCCTGTCGGAGTGGTGGTGGAGTAGGCCGCACCATAACCGAAGTCGGTCAACGTGTCGGAGAGGAAGCCCGTGGCCACGGCCGTGCGTTCGGAGTATTTGTTTTTCTTCGCCTCGGCGCCCACGTTGACAGTCAGAATGCTGCCTTCGTCGTCGAAACTGTGAATCCAGTTGCCCACCACCTTTAAAGACCAGTTGTCCTGGTCCGTGTTGGTCAGGGAGTAGCTGCCTCGTTGCAGCGGGTCGGTCACATCGCGGAATTCGTAGGCCAGGGGCGACACGTAGTCGTCCATCGTGCCTTTCGAGGTGAGCAGTGAGCCCTGTGCTGTGATGTAGAGGTTGGGCTTGAAGTTGTAGCGTATGGAGAGGTTCACGTTCTGCGTGCGGGTCTGCTCGGTGGAGAAGCTGCCCAGCGAGGCTTCATAGAGCGGGTTGGCAAGATTCCAGGAAAGGAGGGTGCGCAACTCGCCGCTCTCATCATAGGGCGAGTCATAGGGGTTGGCGTTGAGCCAGTCGGTGTAGCTGCCATATTTGGAGTTCTCCACGTCTGTCTGCTGGTGGCTGGCGCGCAGTGTGACCACGAGCTTCTCTTTGAGCCGGTAGGCCAGATAGAGTTCCAGGCCGATGTTTCGGCGGCCGTCGGCCTTCATGACGCCGTTCTTGTTGGTGTAGTTGCCCGTCACGTTGTATTCGAGGTTGCCCCCGCGGCCGGAGAGTGACAAGGAATGGGTTTGTGAGAAGCCGACACGTATGGGTTTCGACTTCCAGTCGGTGTCGATGCCGCTGTTTACCTGTGCCAGACGCTCATAATAAGTGGCATCCATCGAGCCGGTGGTGCTGTCATAGAGGCCGGCGATGCGTTCCAGCTCCAGCTTCTGACGGGCGTTGCAGAGGTCGTAGCTCGAGAGGTCGGCTATGCTGAAATCGGGCGTGAAGGAGTAGCGGATGCGCAGTGGGGCTTGCTCGACGCGCTTGCGCTCGATGACGATGACCCCGTTGGCGGCATTCTCACCATAGAGAGCTGTGGCGGAGGCATCCTTGAGGATGTCGACACGCTCGATGTCATAGATGTTGATGTCATAAAGGTTTTGCAGCGTCGATTCCACACCGTCGATGACCACCAGCGGCGCGTTGAGGCCGACTTCATTGTCAGTGGCAAGTGACGTGGTGCTGCGGATGACCAGGTCTGGGATGTTGTTCGGGTTTGACCCCATCGCATTGTTCTTGTTGATTTTGATGGCGGGGTCGAGCACGGAGAGTGCCTGAAGCACATTGTTCGGTGAGATGCTCAGCAGTTGTTCGGAGGTGACGGTGCGCGCTGCGCCGGTGAAAGTCTGCTTTGAGCGGGTGAAGTAGCCATTGACCACGACTTCTTCCATCGTGTTGGCGTCTTCTTGCATGACGACGGTCATGTTGGGCGAAGGTTCCAGCTCCTGGTCCTTGTAGCCCACGAATGAGAATCTCAAACGGGCACCTTCGGGCACACTGACAGAAAATCGTCCGTCGGTGTCCGTAACGGTGCCTACTGCATTTTTACCCCCCCCTTGGGACTGACAACCAGCACGTTGACGCCAATCATCGGAGAGTCGTCCATCGCGTCGAGCACCACGCCCGTCACGGTGACGGCTTGCTGGGCAGATGCAGTCACGGAGGTGTCTTTTTTCAGCGTTTGTGCCATCAGCGGGTCGGCCAGAAGGCCGCCAAGCAGGGCACATGCAAACAGCCTCATGCCGAAGCTGTTTTTCCTGCCGAACGGCAGGTCTTTTTTCTGCTCTTTCTTCTTCATAATAAAAAAAATAGGTAATTAGTCACATGTCTTGTTTTCGCTTTTCCTGCAGAAATCGATTCTTCTCTCACTGGCGCGACATGGACGGGTGTCAAAGACATCTCGTCCACAGAAGTGTTTATTTTTTATAAATGTAAATATTTTGGGCAAAAGTAGTATGTTTTGGTTAAAAACAAAATATTTTAGCTTTATGTTTTACAAATTTGTCAACTGAACATTATTTCAGGATGCAGCTCCGGTGCCTTTAAGCCGGCCTTCAGCCGCCCTCTATTCCGGCCGGCCACGGAAAGGA
>CAZOKL010000093.1:0-7665 GCA_964580305.1 uncultured Bacteroides sp. | reverse complement strand
AAGGAAGTCTTCGCGCGAAAGGAGGGTGGAAAGACGTTCGAGGGCGCGATATTTCACCGTGCGCACGGTGTTGAGACTG
The DNA here is from genome assembly GCA_964580305.1 of uncultured Bacteroides sp. Classification (GTDB taxonomy): domain Bacteria; phylum Bacteroidota; class Bacteroidia; order Bacteroidales; family Bacteroidaceae; genus Phocaeicola_A. Next base: position 7,586 of record CAZOKL010000093.1, on the reverse strand, counting down.
ATGCCCAGCTGTTTGGCTATCTCGGGCATGGACCGGCCCTGCACCAACAGGGCAATGACCTGGCGGCTCTGGGGCGAGAGTTTGGCGACGGCCTCGGCAATGAGGCGCGAGCTTTCCGCCTCGATGATGTGTGAAAGAAAGGTTTCGTTGGAGGAGAGGTTGAGATATTCCTCCCCGTCAAGCGGAGTGCCGTGGCGCGACTGCCAGGCCCAGTTGTCAAGAATGGTGTTGCGCAGGATGGTGAAAAAATAATTGCGCAGTGACGACACGCGACCGATGTCGCGACGGTGTGTCCAGAGCTTGATGTAGGCTTCCTGGAGAAAGTCGTCGATGGCCTCGGGGTCGTCCACATAGCGTGAGGCGAAAGCGTGGAAAAGGACGGAGTTCTGCCTGATGAACTCCTCCATGCAACGCTCATCCCATGTGGCTACGTCAAGCGACAACTTTTTCTTCTCCATCATATAACAATCACAATTACCGGTGGTTTCCGCAAAGATAAGTAATAATCCAAAAGAATGTTCCGAAGCGGGGCAGGCCCTTGCGCCTTTGCACCCCTGCCGCAGCCCGCCCCTGCAAGGTCAGAGCTTCACGGCTGCCAGCACACGGTCTGACGCGCCGGCATGGCTGTGCACATAGTCGCCGGAGAGCCGTCCGCAGGCAGCCAGATAGTCGGCATCGGTGAGCAGGCGGTCCATCCGGGCATTGAACGAGGCTTCGTCGGTCACCTCAAAACTGCCTCCCGTGTCGAGCAGCTGGCGGGCTTCCTGGAAGCGGCGGTTGTTCGGGCCGAAGAGCACGGGCACGCCGTAGACAGCGGCCTCAAGCACATTGTGTATGCCCACACCGAAACCGCCTCCGACATAGGCCACCTCACCATAGCGGTAGATGGACGAGAGCAGGCCGAAACAGTCCACAATGAGGCAATCGGCCCTGGCAGCCTCTTCGGGAGTGGTCTGCGTGTAGCGCACGCAGGGGCGTTTCAGCTTGCCGATGATTTCCTGAATGTGGTTTTCGCCGATGACGTGCGGGGCGATGATGAGCTTCAGCTCGGGATGCACGTTGAAATAAGGGATGAAGATGTCTTCGTCGGGTTGCCACGAGCTGCCGGCCACCAGCACCGTGCTCCCCTGCTTGAATGCCTCCACCAGCGGGAGCTGTCTGGCCTGGCCGAAGATTTCCATCACGCGGTCGAAGCGGGTGTCGCCCACCACGGTCACATTGTGGATGTGGAGCGTGGCAAGCAAGTCTTTCGAAACCTCGTTCTGCACGAAAAGATGCGTAAAACGGGTGAGTACCTTGTAGTAACGCCCGCCATACCAGCGGAAGAACACCTGGTTCGGGCGGAAGACGGACGACACGCTGTAGACCGGCACGCCGCGGCGTTGCAGGCCTTTCAGATAGTTTTGCCAGAACTCATACTTGATGAAGAATGCCATGCAGGGGTGGGCCAGCTTCAGGAAACGGCGCACATTGCGCGGCGTGTCGAAAGGCAGATAGCAGATGACGTCGGCTCCGGCGTAGTTCTTGCGCACCTCATAGCCCGACGGCGAGAAGAACGTGAGAAGGATTTTATACTCCGGGTGGTCGCGCCGGATGCGCTCCATCAGGGGGCGTCCCTGCTCGAACTCGCCCAGCGAGGCGGCATGAAACCAGATGTATTTCCCGTCCGGCTCGATGCGTTCACGAAGTGTCTTGAACACCTGTGCATGGCCGCGCACCATGAGCCGCACCTTCTTGTCGAAGAGCGACACCAGCCTGACGGCCATCAGGTAAATGCAAATGACGAAATTGTACATACGGGGGCGGCGCTTATTTCAAGACTTCAATGGCACGCCGCATGCGGGCGATGGTTTCTTCCTTGCCCAGCACAGACGAGATGTCGAACATGTGGGGACCTTTGCCTTCGCCCACAAGTGTCAGGCGGAATGCGTTCATGATGTTGCCCGTGTGCAGGCCGTTGTCCTCAATCCACTTCATCACCACGCGCTCCTGGTTTTCGAGCGAGAAGTCGTCCAGGCTCTCAAGCAGGTCTGCCAGGCGGGTCATCATCTCGGCAGAGTCGGGCTTCCAGCGCTTCTGCACGGTCTTTGAATCATATTCGGTGGGGGCTACGAAGAAAAACTTGCACGTTTCCCACAGCTCCTTCACAAAGTTGACACGGCCTTTCATCATGCCCACCACGGTCACCACCTTGTCCATCGGAGCATCAATGCCGTGTTCCTTCAGGATGGGCATGAACATTTCGGCCACGCGCCCGTCGTCCATTTTCAAGATATACTCGTGGTTGAACCAGATGCCTTTCACGTAGTCAAAGCGTGCACCGGCCTTGCTGCAACGGTGTATGTCGAAAAGTTGCACCATCTCGTCAAGCGTCATCAGCTCCTGGTCGTTGCCGGGGTTCCAGCCCAACAGGGCGAGGAAGTTGAGCACGGCCTCGGGCAGATAGCCTTCCTCGCGGAATCCTTTTGACACTTCGCCCGTCTTCGGGTCGTGCCACTCAAGGGGAAACACGGGGAAGCCCAGGCGGTCGCCGTCGCGCTTGCTGAGCTTGCCTTTCCCGTCGGGTTTCAGCAAAAGGGGCAGGTGAGCAAAGGCAGGCATCGTGTCGGCCCAGCCGAAAGCACGGTAGAGCAGCACATGGAGCGGTGCGGAGGGTAGCCACTCTTCACCACGGATGACGTGGGTCACCTCCATCAAATGGTCGTCAACGATGTTGGCCAGGTGATAGGTGGGAAGTTCGTCGGCCGACTTGTAGAGCACCTTGTCGTCAAGGATGGACGAGTTGATGACCACATCACCGCGGATAAGGTCGTTGACGTGCACATCTTCGTCCGGCTCAATCTTGAAGCGCACGACGTATTGCTGTCCTTCGGCAATGAGGCGGTCGACCTCCTCTTGCGGGAGGGTAAGCGAGTTGCGCATCATGCCGCGCGTGCGGGCGTCATATTGGAAGTTGGGGATTTCGGCACGTTTGGCCTCCAGCTCGGCCGGGGTGTCAAAGGCGATGTAGGCCTTGCCGGCATCAAGCAAGCGGAGGACATATTTCTTGTAGATGTCGCGACGTTCCGACTGACGGTAGGGGCCGTGGTCGCCTCCGAAGCTGACGCCTTCATCGAACTTAATGCCCAGCCACTTGAAGGATTCTATGATATACTCCTCCGCTCCCGGGACGAAGCGGCTGGAGTCAGTGTCTTCTATGCGAAAAATCAATTCACCGCCATGCTGACGGGCAAACAGATAATTGTATAACGCGGTGCGAACGCCTCCGATATGCAATGCCCCTGTCGGACTCGGAGCAAAACGCACTCTTACTTTTCTTTCTGCCATGCCTTAAAAAGTTTTGAAATAACGCGCAAAAGTAACATATTTTTTCATAAACAACAATTTGTCTGCATCACAGGCAAAAAAAGTCGGACGAAAAGTTGTCTTTCCCTGCCCTTTTTCTCCTCACAGACACACCTTCGGCCATTGCCCGGCAAAGCCGAAAAAAACACAAGTGACCATAACAAAATTTACGGGACTTATTCTCCCTCCATCTTCTTCTTCACAAACTCCATCTTCAGGTTGGCTTCCTTCTGCTCTTTCTTTATCTGCTCGATGGCCGCAAGCACCTGGGCCAGCTCATACACCTCGGCAATGGCTCGACGGTCGGAAGGCAAGAGGTTCATGCGATAGGTGCGTTCACCCATCAATTCCACCCGGATGGGGTCGTCGCGGTGCATCACGATGAACTCAATCACACTGCTGTCCTGCCCCAGCACATAGTCGGCCTTCTCAATCTGCCAACCCAAGTCGGACGTTTCGTAAACGTCGTGCGAAGGAGGTGTTTGTGCAAACGTGTCGTCTGAAATCACCTTCACCGCCGTGTGGTGGATGTTGCTCTTGCCACAGTAGATTGAAGTGAGGCTCATCACGCCCAGCTCGCTCACCTGCGCCCGGAGGAAGGTGCGATTGACATTCTTCTCCACCGTCTGTGAAGGGCTGAAATAGTTGCCCACATCCTGATAGGCCGTGTCTTTCTCCAGCACATAATGCCCCTTGATGGAGTCGAGTTCGGCTGTTTTGGCCCGATAGGCACTGTCCAGATAGGCCAGCGTGCGGGTCTGTTCCTTCAGTTCGATTTGCTGCATAAGTCTGATGCCGGCACGGCGGGCCTCCACTGCTTTGGGGTAAAGCGCGCGTATGCTGTCAATTTGCAACTTGGCTTCGCTGTATGCTCCTGCCTGCATCAATTCTTCGGCACGCTGCAAATAGGGCTGTGCCTTCTCCTCGTAATTGCTGCACGCAGTCAAAAGAACTGCCAGGCAGCCTATAAAGAACGTATTTTTCATTTAGTCAGTTATCGTTTTTTTGTTTTGGTTTCATGCCAAATCAGCTGAACTTTTGTGACCCTACAAAAATACGCATTTATTTGAATTGCACCAGTCTTCTGCCCGGACTTTCAGGTGACAAGAAGGAAAAGAAGAACAAACATCCACCATCTGACAAACACACGGGCGCGTCATGATAAATATTCCAGACAGCCGACCTGCCCTGCCAAACCTCACGGCAAACCACCTGAACTCCGTCCGTGCCTACCCTCTATTCCGCCCGAGCACGGAGTAGAGCCGGCGCACGGCTACCCTCCAGTCCGTCCATGCGCCGGAAGGAGGCTTTCCTTGCGGGGAAAACATAGCAGAGAAGCATGCAAAGAACATCAACTCACATTCAGCACTTTACGAGCCACATCTTGACATCTCATGTCAGGTTTCGTGAGTTGGTCACATCCGCGCTTTGCACTCCCTGACGCATCGAAGAAAGCCGACAATGCATGCGAAAACCATCAACAAGACAAGGGCTTTCAAAAGGCAAAAAGCAGACTGAAAACTGCCGCAGATTTTGGCAAAACGGTTTTTCCCCGTAACTTTGCATCCGTCACATTATAAGATTGCATCTACTTAGAAATACGGAATAAACAATGATAGAACTGACGCAGCAAGACCTGATTAAACGATTCGACAAACCCATTTTCCACAAAATCTCCGAGACGGCCGACGAACTGAAATTGGAGTGCTATGCCGTGGGAGGATACGTGCGCGACCTCTTCCTTGAACGCCCCTCACAAGACATTGACATCGTGGTGGTGGGCAGCGGCATAGCCATAGCCGAGGCGCTCGGACGAAAATTAGGCAGGAAGGCGCATGTGTCGGTGTTTCGCAACTTCGGCACGGCACAAGTGAAGTGCGGTTCGCTCGAAGTGGAGTTTGTGGGTGCACGGCGCGAATCCTACTCGCACGACTCGCGCAAGCCCGTTGTGGAAGACGGCACGCTGGAGGACGACCAGAACCGGCGAGACTTCACCATCAATGCACTGGCCGTGTGTCTTAACCGGGAACGCTTTGGCGAACTGATAGACCCTTTTGACGGACTGGCCGACATGAAGGAGAAGACCATCCGCACGCCGCTCGACCCGGACATCACATTCAGTGACGACCCTCTGCGCATGATGCGCTGCGTGCGCTTTGCCACGCAGTTGAACTTCTACATCGACGATGAAACGTTCGACGCCCTCATACGCAACCGGGAACGCATCCGCATCATTTCGCGTGAGCGCATTGCTGACGAGTTGAACAAAATCCTGCTCGCACCCGTGCCCTCCAAAGGCTTCGTGGAGCTGGACCGCTGCGGACTGCTGGAACTCATTTTCCCCGAACTCACAGCGTTGCAAGGGGTGGAAACAATCCACGGGCGCGGACACAAGGACAACTTTTATCACACACTGGAGGTGGTGGACAACATCGCCCGCAAGACCGACAACTTATGGTTGCGCTGGGCCGCCCTGCTGCACGACATTGGCAAACCGCGCACGAAACGCTGGGAGCCGCGCATCGGGTGGACATTCCACAACCACAACTTCATAGGTGAAAAGATGGTGCCCGACCTCTTCCGTCGCATGAAGCTTCCGATGAACGAGAAGATGAAATATGTGCAGAAGCTTGTGGGACTACACATGCGTCCCATCGTGATTGCCGACGACGTGGTGACCGACTCGGCCGTGCGCCGGCTGCTGTTCGAAGCGGGAGACGACATTGATGACCTCATGACTTTGTGCGAGGCCGACATCACATCCAAGAACCAGGTGCGCAAACAACAATTCTTGGACAACTTCAAGCTGGTGCGCCAGAAACTGAAAGACCTGGAAGAGCGCGACCGCATCCGCAACTTCCAGCCTCCGGTGACGGGCGAGGAAATCATGCGCGTGTTCGAATTGCCGCCTTGCCGGGAGGTGGGAACGCTGAAAAGCTCCATCAAGGACGCCATCCTCGACGGCATTATCCCCAACGAACACGACGCTGCCTACGCCTATATGCTAAAAAAAGCAGAGAAAATGGGACTGACTCCGAAAAAGGAGTGCTAAAATCCACCTTGTCCATGCGCGGCAAACAATTAATTTGTATATTTGCTGCATAAATATAATAGCTATGAAAAAGACTATACGTGCATGGATCAGCATTCTATTGGGATGTACCATATTGGCCTCAGGCTTCGTTTTCTTCATCAACCCCTATAACATCGTGCCAGGGGGAGTCTACGGTGCAAGCATCGTGCTTCACAACCTGTTCCCATCCATTCAGGTGGGTACATTCGGTTATATGTTTGACATCCCACTACTCATCCTTTCAGTCATGCTCCTGGGAGCCAAGCTGGGCACGCGCACCATCGTGGCCGCCATGACCACCCCACTCATCATGAACGTTTTGTCAAAGCTGGTCTATCCCACACAGGAAGCTTTGGAACGACTCGACCCCACCCAACTGCTGGGCGGCATGCTCGACATGAGCGACCACCTGATGCTGACATCCGTCATCGGAGCTGCCGTCATCGGCATCGGCACGGGCATTGTCGTGCGCAATCAAGCCACCACGGGCGGCACCGACATCGTGGGCATGTTGCTTCAAAAGTACGCCCACATCCGCTTCTCAAACGCTATCCTGCTGGCCGACGGTACGGTGGTGTGTTTCGGTCTGTTGGTCATCGGCTTCGGCATCGGCAGTGCAAACGACGTTGGCCAGCCGTCGTGGCACCTTTCGCTCTATTCCCTCATCGCTATCTTCGTCACCTCGCGCGTCATTGCTTATATGATCAACGGTGCCAAGAATGACAAACTCGTCTTCGTCATCAGTGACAAACATCTCGAAGACCTGCGTCAGTATATCCTCCGCGACTTGGACCGCACGGGCACCTACATCAAGAGTAACGGTGTCTATACGGGGGAAGACAAGGAGATGCTTTTCCTCGTCATCAGCTATAAAGAAGTAACAGGAGTCAAGTTGAAAATCAAAGAAGTGGACCCCGCAGCGTTCGTCGTTGTGACGGATGCCTATGATACTTTCGGCGCCGGTTGGAAGGAATTGCCATCACCCAACGAAGTGCAACCGGAATAAAGAAGTCCATAAAGCATTAATTTAATTATCAACAGCAGCTAATAGTATCTCACGAATAATTTAGCCATAAAAAGAAAGACGAACCGCCTTTTTAACGATTCGTCCCTTAGAGTACTCGGAGCGGGACTTGAACCCGCACAGCCGCAATGGCCAAGGGATTTT
>CAZOKL010000092.1:0-8151 GCA_964580305.1 uncultured Bacteroides sp. | reverse complement strand
GGGGGAATGCTTTTCCATTAACTTAATAATATAAATCTTACTTGTTCTCGCGGTGAGAATGACGCTCGGAACGCTGTGCGCGTGCCGGACGCTCGGCGTATCCTTCAGGTTTCGGGGTGAGCACCTTGTGTGACAGCTTGAACTTGCCCGTCTTCTGGTCGATGTCGAGCAGCTTGACGTCAATTTCGTCGCCTTCTTTCAAGCCGGTTTCCTCAACGGTGTCAAGGCGCTTCCAATCCATCTCGGAGATGTGGAGCAGACCGTCCTTGCCGGGCAGGAATTCCACGAAAACGCCGTAGGGCATGATGGAGCGGACTTTACCTTTATAGACCTCACCCACTTCGGGGATGGCCACGATGGCCTTGATTTTGGCGATGGCACTGTCGATGCTGGCCTTGTTCGTGCCGGCAATCTCAATGCGGCCGATGCCGTCGGTCTCTTCAATGTTGATGGTCGTACCGGTCTCTTCCTGCATGCCCTGAATAATCTTTCCGCCCGGGCCGATGACGGCGCCGATAAACTCTTTAGGAATGGTCAGGGTCTCGATGCGCGGAGCGTGCGGCTTGAGGTCGGGACGCGGCTCGGCAATGCAGTCGGTGAGCTTGCCGAGGATGTAGAGGCGGCCTTCCTTGGCTTGGTTGAGGGCACGCTCAAGAATGTCGAACGAGAGTCCGTCGACCTTGATGTCCATCTGCGTGGCTGTGATGCCGTCTTTCGTGCCGGTCACCTTGAAGTCCATATCGCCCAGGTGGTCTTCATCGCCAAGGATGTCGGAGAGGACGGCATACTTGTCTTCGCCGGCATTCTTGATGAGTCCCATCGCGATGCCCGACACGGGTTTCTTGATGGGCACACCGGCATCCATCAAAGCCAGCGTACCGGCGCAAACGGTGGCCATGGAAGACGAGCCGTTTGACTCCAGAATGTCAGACATAACACGGATGCAGTAGGGATAGTTCTCCGGAATCATGCCCTTCAGTGCGCGCCATGCCAGGTGGCCGTGGCCGATTTCACGACGACCGACGCCGCGCTGTGCCTTGGCTTCGCCCGTGGAGAACGGGGGGAAGTTGTAATGAAGGAGGAAACGCTCGCGGCCCTGCTTCAGCACGTCGTCGATGATTTTCTCGTCAGACTTCGTGCCCAGGGTGACGGTGCTCAGTGACTGCGTCTCGCCGCGGGTGAAGATGGACGAGCCATGAGGGCCGGGCAGCGGGCTGACTTCGCACCAGATGGGGCGTATTTCGTTGGTCTTGCGGCCGTCGAGTCGCTTGCCCTCGTCGAGGATGCAGCGGCGCATGGCCTCTTTCTCCACGTCGTGATAATAGCGGTCGATGAGGGGAGCTTTCTCTTCGAGTTCCTCTTCGGTGTATTGTGCCTTGAACTCTTCACAAATGGCGTCAAAGGCCTCCTGACGGGCGTGCTTGTTGGTGTTTCCGCTGGCAGCAACGGCATAGGCCTTGTCATAGCAGGCTTCACGCACGGCCTTGCGAAGTTCTTCGTCGTTCTCCTCGTGGCAATACTCGCGCTTGACAGTCGTGCCGACTTCTTCCATGAGCTCCATCTGCACCTTGCAATGACCTTTGATGGCCTCATGGGCGACGCGCATTGCCTCGAGCAGGTCGGCCTCCGACACTTCGTTCATCTCGCCTTCAACCATCATGATGTTCTCATAGGTGGCGGCGACCATGATGTCCATGTCAGCCTCCTCCAGCTGCTGGAAAGTGGGGTCGATGACATACTGCCCGTTGACACGTGCCACGCGGACTTCGGAAATGGGGCCTCCGAACGGTATATCCGAAACGGCGAGCGCCGCAGAGGCTGCAAGACCAGCCAAAGCGTCGGGCATGTCTACACCGTCTGCCGAATAAAGTATGATGTTCACGTAAACCTCAGCATGGTAGTTGTCCGGAAAGAGGGGGCGCAGAGCACGGTCGACCAGACGGCACGTCAGTATCTCATAGTCCGAAGCCTTTCCCTCGCGTCTGGTGAAGCCACCGGGGAAGCGGCCGAATGCCGAATATTTCTCTTTGTACTCTACCTGAAGAGGCATGAAATCTGTACCGGGAACTGCATCTTTTGCTGCACAAACAGTGGCCAACAACATCGTATTTCCCATGCGGAGCATCACCGCACCGTCGGCCTGCTTTGCAAGCTTTCCCGTTTCGAGCGTGATGGTTCTCCCATCAGGCAACTCGATAGTCTTAACAATAGGGTTAATCATATAAAGTTTTTAATTCTGTATGTAATTTCATCCATCAGCTTCTGCCGCAAGCCTCATCCTCTCGCCGAAAGGTCGGCCTGCCGAAGCACAGACACCGCAAAAGCGCCTGCCGCCCTTCTTTCGCAGACATCGTCCGTGCCCGCCTGCGGGCGGCCTCTATGCCGGGCGAGAGCGCACTCTAGGGCGGCCACGTGCCGACTCCAGGGCGTGCACGGGCGGAGTCTAGGGCCGGCAAAGGCCGTATATGCTGCACGAAAATGCCGTCGCTGCTCTCCGGCTCGACGCTGAAAAAGATTTAGAAAACCGCGCAAAGATAAGAATTCTTATGATAATGTATTATATTTGCAGCCGTAAATTACTTAAAGTTATGAAAAACAAAAGCATTCTCCTTGCGGGACTTGTCCTGGCCGGACTTACGGCTTGCGAAAAAGAACCGCATTTCACCATAACGGGCACCATCGAAGGTGCAGCCGACAAGACGCTCTATCTGGAGGCATCGGGCATCACGGCTGTCACGTCCGTTGACTCCGTCAAGCTGGGCTCGTCGGGCAGATTCACCCTTGAGGGAACACAGCCGCAATATCCGGAGTTCTACCGCCTGCGCATCGAAGGCAACATCATCAATCTGGTGGTGGACTCCACGGAGACCATCCGCGTCGACGCCAGCCTTGCCGACATGCCGACGGGATACACCGTGGAGGGTGAAACGAATCAGAAAATCAAGGAGCTGGCCGTGAAGCAGGTCAACCTGCAGACGGCCATCAACCGCGTGTCCGGCACGCGCACATTGGCCCCCTACCAGATTCAGGACAGCATCAGACGGATGGTCAACCGCTACAAGGACGACGTGAAGCTAAACTACATCTTCAAGTCGCCCAACACGCTGTATGCCTATTTCGCACTGTTTCAGCGCGTGAACAACACCCTTCTGTTTGACCCGCTCCGCAATGCGGACGACGTGCGCTGCTTTGCGGCTGTCGCCACGAGTTTTGACAACCTCTATCCTCACTCGGCCCGCACGACCAACCTGCATAACCTTGCCATGCAGGGCATGAGGAACATCCGCGCTCCCCGCGAGAAGGAAATCACCCTGCCAGCCGACAAGGTGAACGAGTCGGGCCTAATCGACATCGCCCTGAAAGACCAGAACGGGCGCGAAAAACGGCTGACCGACCTGAAGGGGAAAGTCGTGCTGCTCGACTTCACCGTCTACAGCACCAAGGAATCGCCGGCACGCAACATGATGCTGCGCGAGCTCTATGACAAATACAAGGGGAAGGGACTGGAAATCTATCAAATTGCCTTTGACGACAACGAGCACTACTGGAAGACGTCGGCCGACAACCTGCCCTGGGTGTGCGTGCGCGACGGGGACGGAGCCTACTCGAACTACCTGCGCCTCTACAACGTGACGAGCCTGCCGACCAGCTTCCTCATTGGCCGCAACAACGAGCTGAAAACACGGCAGGAGAATATCAAAGACCTCGAGGGCGAAGTGAAAAAGCTGCTCTGAAACGGTCGGGCAATCATAAAAGATGTTACACGGCATCCCCGAAAGTTTGGCAGTATGAAATAAAAGGCTACCTTTGTTGTCGATGATTTGAATTATTATATAAATTCTTGAAAAGACTGAGTTCCGACATTCGTTCATGTTAATGTCGGAATTCTTTTTTGCTGCGAACAAATCAAACGAAAAAATAGGAGGAATTTACAATGGCTTATATGTCGGAAGAAGGCTACAAGAAGCTTGTGGCCGAACTAAAAGAACTGGAAACCGTGCAACGCCCCAAAATCTCGGCAGCCATCGCCGAGGCACGCGACAAGGGCGACCTGTCGGAAAACGCTGAATATGATGCCGCCAAGGAGGCACAAGGTCTGCTCGAGATGAAAATCAATCAGCTGAAAGCCATCATCAGCGACGCCAAAATCATTGACACCTCGAAACTGAAGACCGACTCGGTGCAGATACTCAGCCACGTGGAGCTCAAGAACGTGAAGACAGGCATGAAGATGGCCTACACCATCGTGTCAGAGAGCGAAGCGAACCTGAAGGAAGGCAAAATCTCGGTCAACACTCCCATTGCCCAAGGCCTGCTTGGCAAGAAGGTGGGCGAGGTGGCCGAAATCACCATTCCACAAGGAAAAATCAGTCTGGAAATCCTGAACATTTCATTTTAAACAGATGAGCCGTTTACTGTGGCACACAGCCACGGCAAACGGCTCATCTGTTATTAACCTCATGTCATACCCTTAAAACCACAAACACTATGGCAACTATTTTCAGCAAAATCGTAGCCGGCGAAATTCCAAGCTACAAAGTGGCGGAAGATGAGCGCTTTTACGCTTTTCTCGACATCAACCCCCTGGTGAAGGGTCACACCCTGGTCATCCCCAAGCGCGAGGTGGACTACATCTTCGACCTCACGGACGATGAGCTGGCCGGCATCCACATCTTTGCCAAGCACGTCGCAGAGGCCATCCGCCGCGCCTTCCCCTGCAAAAAGGTGGGCGAGGCAGTCATCGGGCTGGAAGTGCCCCACGCGCACATCCACCTCATCCCCATGCAGCAAGAGTCGGATATGCTTTTCTCCAACCCGAAACTCCGGCTCACGCCCGAAGAGTTCACCTCCATCGCCGAAGCCATCCGGCGTGAGTGGGAAGCCATCACAAAGTAACTTATTTCCTCATCCATATATGCGTGCGAGGCCGTATTCCCGACAGGGGGTGCGGCCTCTCTGTTTTCCAACGGGAGAAGAATGTTCTGCTTTTTTAAGCAACAAATGTTAAAAATAACATATGCAACATTTGACCTCCATTTTTACACTATTTTACCCCCCCCCGGAGATTTTTAACCTAACTTTGAAATGCTCAACCAATATGTTTAACTAAGTTAATTGAAAATCTATGCCTATGAAAAAGATGACAACAAATCTTAAGTCATTGTGCCTTTGGGGATTCCTGCAATGCCTGATTGTGGGTGGACTGGCTTCATGCGCACAGGGATTTGACAGCGACGAACTGTACGCCTCAAAGGTGACGAACTCGCAACTGGAGTCGCCGGCTGAAAGCGACCTGACCTTTTCTACAAAAGTAAACGCCGACGGCACGGAAAGCATCCAGGTGTCGTGGAACGTCGTGTCGGGTGCAGGAGGATACTTGTGTATGGCGAACATCGTGGACGACCCGGACAACCCGGTGGAAGTATTCAATCAAGTGGTGGACGGCACATCGTTCCTCTTCAGCAAAGAAGAAGACACGCGCTATGAAGTGAGTGTGCAGACGCTGGGCAACGAGGCTCTTGGCAACACAGGCGCCAGCCAGGCCACAGTGGTGACCTACACCACGCTGCTCCAGGCGCAGACCATCCCGTCCGGCACGGACATCGTGGACTTCGTCAATGCCAACATCATCGACCAGGACGATGAGCAGGCGTTTGAGCTGGAAGCCGGCGGAACGTATGAAATCAACAGCGAACTGGACTTCGGCACGCGCCAGGTGACCTTCCGCGGTGACAAGACCCACCGTCCCACCGTGAAGTTCGGCATCGATGGCGTCATCCGCACCAGCGGCGGACTGAAAATCAAGTTCATCAACTTCGACTGCACCGAGCAGGAATCCTACGGCGTGGTGGAATGTTCCACAAACCCGCCCTCATCGCTGGCCGGACCGCAGGCCAACGCCTACTATCTGGAAAACCCCATCATCTTCCAGGAGTGCAACTTCAGGAACGTCACCTGCTGCCTCTTCACCGTGGGGCACTGCACGTGGGCCATTGAAGACGTGCGCGTGACAGACTGCATCGTGCAGCTGGACAACGACGGCACGAAGTGGAGCAACGCCTCAATCATCAGTGCCTACAGCACGGACTTCTACTACGAAGGCGGACAGCAGTGGTATGGCGGCATCAAGAACATCACCATCACCAACAGCACCATCTACAACATCAAGAACAATTCGAACAACCGCGTCATCCGCTTCAACAACAACACCCTTTCACGCGTGTTTACCACCAACACCGGCTCGGCCACCATCACGAACAACACGTTCAGCAAGACGTTTAATGACAAGGAGTTTGGCAACAACACGCCGAACAACTCCGACTACACCATCACGTTCAACAACAACATCTGCTATGACGTGTGGCGCTTGCAGAAGTTCATCCAGAGCAACTGCACGAGAAACGTGAACAAGGCGACGAACACCATCTGGGGCGTTTATAACGAAGTGGACAGCAGCGACAGCAACTATGCCACGGAGGAAGACCCGCTCTTTGCCGGCGACATCAATCAGGTGCTTGACCTCACGCAGGAAAACGGCGGAGTGAACTTCCGCGCCTCAGGCAGCATCTCAAGCACCATCGGCGACCCGCGCTGGTTAGACTAAGGAGGAATGTCCGGGCCGTCCTCACCCATTCTTCATGCGAGAGGGAGGATAATTGGCTACGTGCGAAAAGAAAGATTAATTCACGACGTGGTTTAATGAGTTCACGTCGTGACGCAATCGGTTCACGTCGTGATTTAACTGGTTCACGACGTGGTTTAAACAATTCGTCCTTAAACAGCAACTTTTTTTCCTGACGAGATGTTCTTTCCGACCGTCGGCAAGAAACATCCCCCGGGAGGAAGTTCCCCACACTTAAATTCAACATGAAACAAAATGTAACACACAATGAAAAGACAGAGAATATTTGCGTCCTGCTTAGGACTTTCGCTGGCACTCATGATGTCAGCCCCGGCATTGGCACAACAGACCTACACCGGCACGGTGGTCGACGAGAATGGCGACCCCATCATCGGAGCTTCAGTGAAAATAGAAGGTTCGACGACCGGCACGATAACTGACTTCAACGGCCGCTTCAGCCTGCCCATCCCGCAGGGCAAGCGCATCGAGATTTCCTACATCGGCTACATCACCCAGCACTTGTCCGATTTGGGCATGAACGCGCGCATCGTCATGCGTGAAGACACGCAGCAGCTGGAAGAAGTCGTCGTCGTGGGCTATGGCGTGCAGAAGAAGGCACACCTGACGGGCGCCGTGGAGGCGGTGCCGACCGACGAACTGCTCGACATTTCGACGGGCAACCTGGCCAGCGCCCTGAGCGGACTGGTCAACGGCGTGAGCATCAGCGGCGGCAATGCCCGTCCGGGCGAACAGGCCACCATCTACGTCCGCGGGGCGGACAACCTCTCGTCGATAGGCAGCAGCGGGGAGCAGCCGCTGTTCGTCATCGACGGCTTCATCCTCAACTCCAGCGCGTTCAACAACCTCGATCCCTCGACCATCGAGAACATCTCCATCCTGAAGGATGCCTCGGCAGCCGTCTACGGAGCACGTGCAGCCAACGGCGTCGTGATTGTCACCACGAAGAGAGGCGAGATTGGCGCCCCGAAAATCACCTACAACGCCACGTTCGGCATCACCGACGCCGTGTCGACGCCCAAGATGCTGAGCACCTACAACTACGGCCGCCTGTGGAACATCGTGCGTGCCGCCGACCCCACCGACACCGACCTGAACACGCGCTACGACCTTTTCCAGGCCGATGAGCTGGAAGCGATGCGCTCGCTGAACTACAACCTGCTTGACAAATATTGGAAGACGGCCCTCACCCAGCAACACAGCATCAACCTGAGCGGCGCGACGGAGGCGGCGAGCTATTTCGCCAACATCTCCTATTTTGACCAGGACGGTAACCTGGGCAAGCTGGACTACAACCGCTGGAACTTCCGCGCGGGCACCGACCTGAAAATAGGCAAATGGCTGAAGGCAACCCTCCAGGTGTCGGGCGACTATGGCAAGAGAAACACACCCCTGCTGAAGGTGCAGAACACCAACAGCGAGAAGGACTACATGATGCTCCTCACCCACCCGGGATATGTGCCCGAGGAAATCAACGGCTACCCGATGGCCAACTACGGTGTGTCGAACTC
>CAZOKL010000091.1:0-8260 GCA_964580305.1 uncultured Bacteroides sp. | reverse complement strand
CTTTTTTATACTCTCATGGTTCAATAGTCGTGCCCACTATTGAACTAAACTTCGCCAAGGACAAGTTTCGGTCCAAATAGATATGCTTTTGGGTCAGGCATTGAAGCATCTTGAGGCATACGTCATTGCCAGTTCCTTCCGGCAAATCGTTCGGGATGGATGGCCACTCCACATCTGCAATATTTGCAATTCTTACATTCATCTTTAGCCGTGACATGAAACTTCATATTTTGGCGACAAATGTAGAGCATCTATTCCCATTCGGCAACATATTTCCTAAAAAACAAGACCTGAGGAGCAAAAGTTTTTAAGAAGTCGGAAAATGACTCATTCTTCTTCCCGACAACGACATACATGGCAATTCTTCACTCCCTTTTAGGATTCCTGTAGAGTCAGGTATTAAAGTTTAAATTTTGATGCTTACAGATTATATGTCACAAGGCTTCCGGGTGTGCCTCATTATAGTTCTAATTTGTGTACCTTTGCAACCTAAATCCCCCTTAATATGAAAATAAGAGACATTGACTTGGGCAAGAAGCCCGTGTTCCTGGCCCCGATGGAGGACGTGACCGACCCGGCTTTCCGCTTGATGTGCAAACGCTTTGGTGCCGACCTGGTGTATACGGAGTTTGTGTCGAGTGATGCGCTGGTGCGTTCGGTGAACAAGACGATGCAGAAGCTCACCATCAGCGACGAGGAACGCCCCGTAGCCATCCAGATCTATGGCAAGGACGTAGGCGCGATGGCCGATGCGGCACGTATCGTGGAGGATGCCCGGCCTGATATTCTCGACATCAACTTCGGTTGCCCTGTGAAGCGTGTGGCCGGTAAGGGGGCTGGAGCGGGATTGTTGCGCGATGTGCCCCGGATGCTAGAAATCACCCGTGCCGTGGTCGATGCCGTGAAGTTGCCCGTCACGGTGAAAACGCGCCTGGGTTGGGACGACAGCCATAAAATCATCGTTACGCTGGCCGAACAGTTGCAGGACTGCGGCATCGAGGCGCTCACCATTCACGGCCGCACTCGTGCGCAGATGTACACCGGCAAGGCCGACTGGACGCTCATCGGTGAAGTGAAGCGCAATCCCCGCATACGCATCCCTGTCATTGGCAATGGTGATGTGACCTCTCCCGAACAGGCGGCCGATTGCTTCGAGCGCTATGGCGTGGATGCTGTTATGGTGGGTCGTGCCAGTTTCGGCCGACCGTGGATTTTTAAGGAAATGAAGCACTATCTGGCCACTGGCGAGCCGCTTCCTCCCCTGTCGTTCGACTGGCAGATGGACGTCCTGCGCGAGCAGGTGCGCCAGAGTGTGGCTCGTCTCGACGAGCGTCGTGGCATTCTGCATATACGCCGTCACCTGGCCGCCACGCCGCTCTTCAAGGGGTTGCCCAACTTCCGTGAACTGCGCATCGCCATGTTGCGTGCCGACACGGTGGAAGAACTTTTCTCCATCTTCGACCGCATCCGTGCCCTCTATGGCACAGTCGGGACGTGAAAAAGATGCGTATATGTGGAAAATGAGTATATTTGCGCATGCCACGGGGCTTACAACAGGCGTCATCGAACAGCTGTGAGCAGGTGAGTGTATGGCGCGAATTATGTTGCTTCTCCCAACAATTAAAATGGTTTAAATGTACCTTACTGATATATTTTTTGTATGCAAGAATTTGAGCTTATAGCCAAAACATTCCAGGGACTGGAAGAAGTCCTGGCCAAGGAGTTGACCCAGCTGGGGGCCAATAACGTAAAAATAGGAAGACGAATGGTGTCGTTCACGGGTGACAAGGAGATGATGTACCGGGCAAATTTCGCTTTGCGTACGGCCATCCGTATCCTCAAACCCATCAAGCATTTTCAGGCAGACACGGCCGACGAGGTGTATGACGCTGTCAAGAGCATAAAGTGGGAGGACTACCTTCAGCCCGACAGTAGCTTTGCCGTCGATGCCGTGGTGTTCTCCGATGAATTCCGCCACTCGAAATTCGTGACCTATCGGGTGAAAGACGCCATCGTTGACTACTTCCGCGAGAAGACCGACAAGCGTCCGTCGGTGCGCATCAACAATCCTGACCTCTCTCTCAATATCCACATCGCACAGAATCAGTGTACCCTCTCGCTCGACAGTTCGGGCGAGTCGCTCCATCGCCGCGGCTACCGCCAGGAAGCTGTCGAGGCGCCGCTCAATGAAGTGTTGGCCGCCGGCATGATACTGATGACGGGGTGGCACGGCGAGTGCGACCTCATTGACCCTATGTGCGGTTCGGGCACCATCCCCATTGAGGCAGCCCTCATCGCCCGCAATATCGCTCCCGGTGTGTTCCGCAAGGAATATGCTTTTGAGAAGTGGAACGACTTCGACCGAGAACTTTTCGAAAAGGTCTATGATGACGATTCCCAGGAGCGTGAGTTCACACACAAGATATATGGTTACGACATCAACCGTCATGCTAACGAGATAGCCACACGCAATGTGAAGGCTGCCGGACTGAGCAAGGACATCATCCTCCAGGTGCGTCCTTTTGAGGAGTTTACCCAGCCTGCCGGGCCGGCCATCATGATTACCAACCCGCCCTATGGTGAACGTATATCTACGGACGACTTGCTGGGCCTTTACAAAAGTATCGGTGAACGTCTCAAACACGCCTTCACTGGCAATGTTGCCTGGATATTGAGCTATCGTGACGAGTGCTTCGACCAGATAGGCCTGAAGGCTTCCGAGAAAATCGAACTTTTTAACGGCGCATTGGCGTGCCAGTTCCGCAAGTACCAGCTTTTCAGCGGCAGCTTCAAGGATTACATGGAGACTAATGCCAGAGAATTCAAGCCTACACGCCCGACGGGGACTGACGGAGGTCGCCCTCGTCGTGACGCACGCATGGACAGACTCCGTAATGGTCGTCCGCGTTATGGTCGCGGTGATGACGAACGGCGTGATGGCAAGCGTCCGTTCTCCAACCGAAGAAAGTCATTCGACAATGAGAAACCCCAAAAACGTTATGAAAAGAAAAATTAACCTTTCGCTGGCACTTTTCCTGCTGTCAGCCGTCATCATCATGGCACAAGACTTGAAAAGCTTCACGCTCGACGACCTCATCCCCAGCGGAAGCAACTATTACAACTGCTCCATCAAGAACCTCTATGGCGTACAGTGGTGGGGCGACCGCTGCATCGTGCCCGATGCCGAGGAAGTGAAAACCGTCAATCCGCGCACCGGCAAGGAGAGCTTGCTCTTCACGCTCCGTGACATCAATGAAGGACTCCGGGCTTACACCGGGGCGAAACTGCCGCGCATCTACAGCCTCTATGACATCAGCTTCCCCGACCCTGAACATCCCATCGTGCGCTTCCGCATGTCGGAACACATCGTGTATTACAACTTCGAATTTCGCCAGGTGGACCACATTGTGGTCCTGGGAAAGAATGCCGCCAACGTGGACATTGCCCCCGGCGGACGCTCCGTAGCCTACACTTTGGGTGACCGGCTCTTTGTCAGTCGTTCGTCCAAGGCGGCCGACATCGTGTCGCTCAGTCCTGAATTTGACGACCCTGCAACGGCACCCACCGGCCATGACATCGTCTACGGGCAGGCCGTCCATCGCAATGAGTTCGGCATCATGAAAGGCACCTTCTGGAGTCCCCGCGGAGCACGTCTGGCTTTCTACCGCATGGATCAGAGCATGGTGACCGACTATCCGCAGGTGAACATCGACACCCGCATTGCCACACTTGAGCCCGACAAGTATCCGATGGCCGGCATGACCAGCCACAAGGTGACTATCGGCATCTATGACCTGGCTTCCGGCAAGACCGTCTATCTTGATGCCGGTGACCCCACTGACCGCTACTTCACCAACATCAGTTGGTCGCCCGACGAGCGGAAGGTTTACGTCATCGAACTCAACCGCGACCAGAACTATGCCCAGCTCGTGCGCTATGACGCACTTACGGGTGGGCGTGAGGCCGTCGTCTACGAAGAAATGCACCCGAAATACGTCGAGCCGCAAACACCCCTCACCTTCCTGCCGTGGGACAGCACGAAGTTCATCTACCAAAGCCAGCGTGACGGCTACAACCACCTCTATCTCTTTGATACCTCCACTCCCGTGACGCCCCGCGTGCAGCAGTGCGACGGCGGCGGCACCTGTCAGGAGAGTGTCCAGGTGACTCCGCTCACCGAGGGCGACTGGCTCGTGAAGAGCATCGTGGGCTTCAATGCGAAGAAGAAAGAAGTCTACATCACCAGCACCGAAGTGTCGCCCCTGCAAACCAACGTCTATGCCGTCAATGTGAAGACCGGAAGCCGTCGCCCCGTGGGCAACAGTGAGGGCGTGCACAATGTGCAGTTGTCGGCCGGCGGCACCTATCTCATCGACAATTACTCTACGCCCCGCGTGCCGCGCCGCATTGACATCGTGGGCACGGCTGACGGCAAGGTGACCAAGAACCTCTTCACGGCCGACGACCCTTGGAAGAGTTTCCGTGTGCCCGACATCGAGACCGGCACCATCAAAGCTGCCGACGGCGAGACCGACCTCTATTATCGCCTTGTCAAGCCCGTTGATTTCGACCCGAACAAGAAATATCCCGCCATTGTCTACGTCTACGGAGGCCCGCACGCACAGATGTTGCAGAACAATTACCGCTATGCCGTCCGCGGCTGGGACATCTACATGGCACAGCTGGGCTATGTGATGCTCACCTTGGACAACCGCGGCAGCTCCAACCGCGGACTGGCTTTTGAGAACTGCACTTTCCGCCAGCTCGGCACCGAGGAGGTGAAAGACCAGATGAAGGGCGTCGAGCTGCTCAAGAGTCTGCCCTACGTGGATGCCGACCGCCTGGGTGTGCACGGATGGAGTTATGGCGGCTTCATGACGACCAACCTCATGCTGACACATCCCGATGTGTTCAAGGTGGGCGTGGCCGGAGGCCCCGTCATCGACTGGAAATATTATGAAGTGATGTATGGCGAACGCTACATGGACACCCCCGATGCCAACCCCGATGGCTATAAGAACGCCGACCTGAAGCAGCGGGCCGGCAGACTGAAAGGCCGTCTGGAGTTCATTATCGGAGGCAACGACCCCACGTGTGTGCCGCAGCACACGCTCTCATTCATTCGTGCCTGTATCGACGCCGGCACGCATCCCGACCTCTTTATCTATCCCGGCCAGGGACACAACATGGTGGGCCGCGATGCTGTGCACTTGTATGAGCACATCACCCGCTACTTTGAAGACCACTTGAAATAAAAAAACGAAGCCTCTCTCCCGGAGGCTTCGTCAAAATAGGCCTTGTGCTTATTTTGAGATGTGGATGACGCGGAGGACGCAGATTAGGTTATTTATCTGTGTCCTCCGCGTTGTTTGTGTCTGAAAATGGGGACAAAAATCCGCCCTCTATTCCGTCCGCGAGCGGAATAGAGGACGGCCGACCACGGTCTCCTTTCGGCCCGCGGGCGGAGTAGAGGGGCGGTTGACCGGCATCGGAGGGCTGGAAAATTTGTAGGTCTGCCCGAGATGGAATATTTTTGCAGGAAGAAATCAAACGAATGTGATTATGAAACTCTTATTGCTTGGTTCAGGCGGACGCGAACATGCGCTGGCCTGGAAGATTGCCCAAAGTCCGAAAATAGATAAACTCTACATTGCTCCGGGAAATGCCGGCACGGCACTCGTGGGCGAAAACGTGCCCGTCAAGGCCGACGACTTCGACGCCATCCGCCGCTTCGTGCTGGATAGTGGCATCGACATGGTGGTTGTCGGGCCTGAAGACCCTCTGGTGAAGGGCATTTATGACTATTTCAAGGCCGACCCTGCGCTGGCTTCCATCCCCGTCATCGGCCCTTCGCGGGCAGGTGCCGTGCTCGAAGGCAGCAAGGAGTTTGCCAAAGGCTTCATGGCGCGTCACGGCATCCCCACTGCGCGCTATCGCAGCTTCACGGGCGAAACGCTCGACGAGGGCCTTGCCTTCCTCGAAACGCTTGAGGCGCCCTATGTGCTCAAGGCCGACGGCTTGTGCGCCGGCAAGGGGGTGCTCATTCTGCCCACGCTCGATGAGGCCAAGCGCGAACTGCGCGAAATGCTGGGCGGCATGTTTGGTGCGGCATCGGCCAAGGTGGTCATTGAGGAATTTCTGAGTGGCATTGAGTGCTCCGTGTTCGTGCTCACCGACGGCAAGGACTACAAAATCCTTCCCGAAGCGAAAGATTACAAACGCATCGGCGAGGGCGACCGCGGCCTGAACACCGGCGGTATGGGTTCCGTCTCGCCCGTCCCCTTTGCCGACCGTGAGTGGATGCAGAAGGTGGAAAACCGCATCATCCGTCCCACGGTGGAAGGACTGGCTGCCGAGGGCATCGACTATAAAGGTTTCATCTTCTTCGGCCTTATCAACGTGAAGGGCGACCCGATGGTTATTGAGTACAACGTCCGCATGGGCGACCCGGAGACAGAGAGCGTCATGCTGCGCATCAAGAGTGACCTCGTCGACCTGCTCGAAGGCGTGGCTGAAGGCAATCTGGCCGCACGCACGCTCGAAATTGACCCCCGATCGGCTGTGTGCGTCATGCTGGTTTCCGGCGGCTATCCCGAGGCGTATGACAAGGGCTATCCCATTACGGGCATCGATGCGGTGGACGACAGCATCGTGTTCCACGCCGGCACGGCGTTGAAAGACGGCCGTGTGGTGACGGCCGGCGGACGTGTCATCGCCGTCAGCTCCTACGGCACGGACAAGGCCGACGCCCTGGCGCGCTCGTTCCGCAATGCACAGAAAATCCAGTTCGAGAAACGCTACTTCCGTTCCGACATCGGTTTCGACCTCTAAACACACATGAACGGCAAATATTTTCAGGCACGGATGGCGACGGGGAGCTTCCCGCTTCTTGTCGCCATTGTCCTTGCAACGGCCTCCTGGTGGCTGGTGCCCGGCATCGCGCCCGACAGGGCAGAGTGGGGCAGTGGTGTCGTCGGCGGCTGGCCCGTGCTTGTCAGGTGGCTGGCGGGCTATGCGTCGCAGGCCGTTGTGGTGTGCCTGTTGGCGTGGCTGACGGTGCGTTGTGTGCTCATCCGGACGACGTTCACGTGCCACTTGTCGTTCTATGTCCTGCTGGCGGCCTGCATGCTCCCTCACACGTTGCAGGCGGGCACTGTGCTGGAGTGTTGCCTGTTGGGCATGTTCCTTTCGCTCTTCCACACCTATCAGCGTGTTGAGCCCGTGGGGCTTGTCTTTCAGGGATTCTTCTTCTTCGGGCTGGGGACGATGGCCTTTCCCCCGGTGTTGCTCCTGCTGCCCTTTCTGCTGCTGATGCAGACGTGGTTTCACAACATGACGTGGCGCACGTTTTTCGCAGCGCTCATAGGCACCGCGCTCCCCTATTGGCTGGCACTGGGCTATGCCTGTGCCGTGGGCGACATGGATGTGGCCTGCGCTCCGCTGCATGCCGCCTTTGACTTCCGTCACCTCACATACGCCGCCTTCACACCCGTGCACTGGGTCAATCTGGGCACACTCGTCGTTCTGACGCTGTGGTGCTGCGTGTTCTATGCAGGCAGTAGCTATGCGGACAAAATCCGCACCCGCATCCAGCTCTATTATGTCATGATGTTCGAGGTTCTCTGTCTGCTCCTTCTCCTGCTGCAACCGCAACACTATGTCGCTCTCCTGAGCGCGATGCTGCCTTGCAGCAGTCTGCTCGTGGGGCATTATTTCGCCGTGGGCCACGACCGCCGCAGCTTCGTTTCTTCCATCGTTGTGCTTGTCGTCATGCTGGCACTCTACGTTTTCAACCTATGGACACAACTCTCCAGTTTCTCTTAGACTATGGGTACATCGGCATGTTTCTTGCCTCATTTTTGGCCGGGAGCATCCTGCCTTTCAGTTCCGAGGCATTGCTGGTGGCCTTCGTGCGGATGGGGCTGGACCCCGTGCTGACCATTCTGTTTGCCACGCTTGGCAACACGGCCGGCTCGATGACTTGCTACTGGATGGGCCATCTGGGCAAGATGGAGTACATCGAGCGTTGGCTGAAGGTGAAGCCCGAGAAACTCGCCCGTGCCAAGCGGTTCATCCGCGGACGCGGTGCATGGATGGCTTTTTTCTCCTTCCTTCCCGTCATTGGCGACGGCATCGCCATCGTGCTCGGCCTGATGCGTGCCAGTCTGCCCATCACCCTCTTTTCCATGACGCTGGGCAAACTTCTACGCTACGTCGTCCTCGTGTTGGCAACCGAAGGCGTGGTGCGGTTGGTGTTTTA
>CAZOKL010000090.1:0-8349 GCA_964580305.1 uncultured Bacteroides sp. | reverse complement strand
CACCATTGCCTTGAGAAACACTTGTGTGGGGATGACCGTGCCGGTGAGGTTGAGGTTGAGCACACGCTCGAACTCTTCGGGCTTCAGGTCGAAGAATGTCCCGTCCGGGCTGATGGTTGCTCCCGGCATGTTGCCTCCGGCTGCATTGAGCAGGGCGTCCACCCGTCCGTAGGCGGCAAGGATGTCTTTCAGGTTTTGCTCCACGACGTTTATGTCCATCACGTCGGTCTTCAGGAACATGGCTTCTCCGCCCCGGGCTTTGATGTCGGCCACAATGGACTCTCCGGCTTCCGCACGTCGCCCCATGATGACTACTTTTGCTCCCTGGCCTGCCAGGTAAGTAGCGATTTCGCTGCCGAGCACACCGGTTCCACCGGTGATGGCAACCACTTTGTCTTTCACGCTGAATAATTCGTTCATAATATGTTGAGTTTTGAGTTAATAAAATCTCTCAGGTATGTGAGCCTCCGACGGTGGAGTCTCTCAGCACCAGCAGGCTCTCCGGCCCCATGTTGAACAGCAGGTCGACAATGCTCAAGTTTGGCAGAAAACCATGCTTTGCACGGAACACCTGGTAGTAGGGCTTCGGGCAGAAGTCCGGGTCATCGGTGTAAGGGCGTTTCGGGTGGATGAGTTCGCGAGCATCGGTCTCGTCGGGAGCGAAATCCTGCTTGTATTCCCCGGTGCGCCGAACGCAAGGCTGCAAGTCAATGAGGCTGCACACCAGTGCACAGAGCGCCTCGTTGAAGTCGTAAAGAAAAGGGTATTTATGTTCGTAGAACGGACGGAAATCGTCCTCGTAATAGTCAAAGAAAGGGCTGTGCCGATAGGCTGCGCAGAGTGCGTTCCAGTGCAGGTGCCGCCAGTTGCCGTGGTCGGAGATGCGGATGTCCTTCATCGGGCACTTCAGGGTGGACGGTTTCTCGGTCGGGATGGAGAGGGCCAAGAGTCCGTCGGCCGTGGCAATATGGCAACGGTTGCGGTAGGTCTGCTTCATGTAGTTGTCGTGTTGCTCCACGCAGACCGTCCGGCAGGCATAAAGTTTTGTGTAATATTGCACCGGGGCCAGATAGGCAGAACTGAGATAAACCGTGTCTTTCATCTTCACTCATGTTTAAAGTTGGCTCAGTGCACGGAGCGGAAGAAGCGATTCCACCGGAAGCCTTCCCAGAAAGGCTTTTCATTGTCTTTGGAAAACCAGATGAGCGAAGCACGCCCAATGAGGTGGTCGTCGGGCACGAAGCCGAACAGACGCGAGTCGCACATGCTCACAGAGTTGTTTGAGGCCACCCAATGATAGTTTTTCGAAAAGGTGTATTGCTCCGTGCATCGGCCGTCGACCCACAACGTGTCTCCTTTCAGGCTGGCCTGTCTGCCTTCATGCTGCATAATGGTGTTGCACAGCAGCTTGGCGTTCCACGGATAGATTTTCAGCGTCTTCCCCTTGGCCGGAACGACAAAAGGGTGTACGCCGTCGTCCGTTTCTGTCTGCAACGAACGGAACTTTACTCGTCCACGCAGTTCCTGACGGAGCAGATAGATTTCATAGTGACTGAAACTGCGCAGATAGTCACCCTCATTATAGCCCATGAGTTTGTTGCCACGGATGCCGGCTTGTCGGATGGCTGCCTCCACCATTTCCTCCTGGTCGCCCGGATATGCATAGAGCAGTTTGCTGTCAGGACTGAGCACCTGGTCGCATGTCTGGATAAGCTCATTGTTAAGCATCAGAGTGTCGCCCGGCAAACCTATGCAGCGGTTGATGAACACTTCGCGTCGGTCGATGCTCCCCTTCCCTGCCGGGTCGTTAAACAACACGATGTCGCCCCGCTTCACTGGCGAGGCAGCCAGCCGATGATAGCCTGCCCATGTCATGAAAGGCAGACGCAAGCCATAGCTCCACTTGTTGACAATGACCCGTTCGCCCCGATAGAGTGTGTTCTCCATGCCTGTCGAGGGAATCGTGCAGGAAGTGAAAGCAAACACCTTGACCAGCAGGACCAAGATGACTGCTATGAGAACGGTTTTCAGGAGCTGCTTCATCGGAGACGGGAGCTTGGTTTATTTGATGTTGTCAACCATCTTGAACAGCCGGTTCCAGCGCACCTTACCGTCGAACCAGTCACGGTCTTTGTCAAGTGACAGCCAGACGACGATGGGTTTGCCCACGATGTGGTCTTCGGGCACGAAACCCCAATAGCGCGAGTCGGCCGAGTTGTGTCGGTTGTCGCCCATCATCCAGTAGTAGTCCATCTTGAAGGTGTAAGTGTCGGTCTGCTGTCCGTTGATGTAGAACTTACCGTCGCGCACCTCGAAGTCGTTGCCTTCATAAACACGGATGGGGCGTTCATAGATGAGATAGTTGTCTTCCGTCAGGCGAATGCTCTCCCCTTTCTTGGGTATCCACACCGGACCATAGTTGTCTGCTGTCCAGTCTTTGTACATATTGAGCGGATATAGCCAGTCTCCTTCCCCCGGATACACGTAGTTGATGCTCTTCACCAGGCGGGTGTTGGCTTTCAAGGCTTGATAAGCCTTTTGCGTAAGGGGAAGCGTGTAGGAAGTTCTGTTCATGAACGGGTCGGCAGCATCCTCCTCACTGATGCCCAGCTCACGACGTATCTCCATGGGGATGGGTTGCGTGGTCTCCACATGATAAACATATTGCACCTCATCAGGCTCCTTGTTGGGCTGTCCGTCCAGATAGACAATGTGGTCTTTGATTTGAAGAGTCTGTCCCGGCAGGCCCACGCAGCGTTTCACATAGTTCTCGCGACGGTCAACAGGACGTGACACAATCTTGCCGTAATAGCCAGGCTCGTTGGCAATGGCATCGTGTCCTAAATTATACAGAAAGCTGTACACTTCCTGTTGTTGCGGGCGACTGATGCTGTCCATGTCAGGCAGCGTCACGTTGTTTTGCTGGCAGAGGAGTTCACCTATTTGGTAACAGAGGCTGTAAAAGTCGGAGTTCTGCATATTGAGCGCCACGGTGTCGCCCGACGGG
This sequence comes from uncultured Bacteroides sp., assembly GCA_964580305.1. Lineage (GTDB taxonomy): Bacteria > Bacteroidota > Bacteroidia > Bacteroidales > Bacteroidaceae > Phocaeicola_A. The sequence goes on along the minus strand of CAZOKL010000090.1, from coordinate 5,342 downwards.
TAGTTGAACACCACGATGTCATTCAGCTGCACCTCTCCAAGGCCTTTCACCCGGCGATAGTCCCAATGCGGCCACTCCAGGTATGACTTGCTGTTCAACACCGGGAGCGTGTGTTGCGTCAAGGGCATGGAGAGCGGCGTCTGCGGCACACGCGGCCCATAGCTCAGCTTGCTCACAAAGAGGTAATCGCCCACGAGCAGTGACTTTTCCAATGAAGATGAAGGGATGGCGTAGTTCTGAAATGCGTAGATGTTGACGAAATAGACGGCGATGAGGGCAAACACGATGGCATCCACCCAGCTCATCACGGTGCGCACGGTGGCGTTCTTTGATTTCTTCCACCACGTCCACTTGATTTTTTGGGTGATGTATGCGTCGTAGATGAACGGCACAACGATAAGTCCCCACCAGCTTTTCACCCACAGGAGGAAGAGCAGGTAGAGCACGGTCACTACGGCAAACTTAATCCATTGTTTCTTCATAAACCAAAGAAATTAAAATTTGAAGAGGTCGTTCATGCCGAGGAAGCCTTCATGGGTGGCTGTAAACTCTGCGGCAAGCACGGCACCCAGAGCAAAGCCCTTTCGGTTCTTGGCATCGTGGGTGATGATGATGCTGTCGGCTTCTGACTCGTAGCAGATAGAGTGGATGCCCGGCACCTCGCCTTCACGGATGGAGCTGACCGGCAACTCGTCCGGCCGGCAGTCGGTCGTGCCTGTGACGGTGCCGTCGGGAGCTGTGAGCGTTCCTTTCACCCAGGAAGTTTTGCGTTTCAAGTTTTCCAAAATGCCCTCGGCCAAGGTGATGGCCGTTCCGCTCGGAGCGTCGAGTTTATGAATGTGGTGCGTTTCGCTCATGCTCACGTCATAGCCCGGAAAGTTGTCCATGATGCGCGCCAGATAGTTGTTGACTGCGGAGAAGATGGCAACACCGATGCTGAAGTTGGATGCCCAGAAAAGCGTCTTCCCCTCCTCACGGCAGAGCCGCTGCATCTCCTCGCCGTGCTCGCTCATCCAGCCCGTGCTGCCCGACACCACTTTCACACCGGCGGCAAAAGCCTTCAGGCAGTTGTCATATGCGGCAGTCGGCGCTGTAAATTCGATGGCCACATCGGCGTTGCGGAAAGCCTCCGAATCGAAGTCTTGCCGGTTGTCCTTGTCAATGACGGACACGATGGTGTGCCCGCGCTGGAGGGCGATGCGCTCGATTTCCTTGCCCATCTTTCCATATCCTATTAATGCTATTTTCATACTCGCTTGGATTTAAACGGTTGGCAATATAAAGATTTCCTCGCAAAGATAAGCGTTTTATCAACGATACTTCGTAGTTTTGTCCGATTATATAACCTCAATTAACATGGAAGAGTTGCTGCATTATGCGTGGAAGCATAAGATTTTCCCACTGCACGAGTTGCGCACTCCTGAGGGAGAGCCTGTCGAGATTATTGACCCGGGACTGAAGAACACCGACGCGGGTCCTGATTTTTTCAATGCCAAGTTACGAATCGGTGAAACATTATGGGTGGGCAATGTGGAAATACATCGCCGCTCGTCCGACTGGACGCGCCACGGGCACGATGCCGACCCGGCCTACGAATCGGTCATCCTTCACGCCGCAGCCGAGCTCGATGCAGACATTTTCGACTGCCACGGACGGCGCATTCCGCAACTCCTTCTGCCCTATCCCACCCACTTGGCCGAACGATATGAAGAACTGCTCCGCACAGACCACTATCCGCCTTGTCATGCCGTCATCCCCACCCTGCCCCGACTCACGGTGCATGGCTGGATGGCCGCGCTCCAGTATGAGCGGTTGGAGCAGAAGCGCCAGCGCGTGATGGAGTGTGTGGAACGCTGCGAACGCAACTGGGAGGATGCCTTCTTCGTCACCCTGGCGCGCAACTTCGGTTTCGGACTCAACAGCGACGTGTTCGAACGCTGGGGACGCAGCATCCCCTTGCGTGCGCTCGACAAACACCGCGACGACCTTTTCCAGATTGAAGCCCTTTTCTTCGGGCAAGCCGGACTGCTGGAAGAAGACCTCTGCGACCCCTATTACGAGCGTCTACAAAAAGAATATCTCTACCTTGCCCACAAGTTTGGACTCCAGCGCATGGAGGCTTCCTCGTGGCGTTTCCTGCGCACCCGCCCAGGCAACTTCCCGCATGTGCGCATCGCCCAGATGGCCTGGCTTTTCTATCGGGAAAACTCTCTCCTGTCACGCCTGCTCGAGGCTGACGACTTTGACGCCGTGCGCCGCATCTTCACCGCCCAAACGTCGGACTATTGGGACACGCACTACACTTTCGCTTCCGCCTCGCCCCGCAGACGGAAAACCCTCTCCCGCTCCACGCAAGACTTGCTCATCATCAACACCCTCTGCCCTTTCCTTTTCGCCTATGGCGCCTACAAGGCCGACGAACACCTCACGCGCCGCGCCCTCGACTTTCTGGAACGTTTGAAGCCAGAGTCAAACGCCATCATCCGCCGGTGGCAGACATGCGGCCTGACGGTGGAGAGCGCGGCCGACAGCCAGGCGCTCATCCAGCTCAAGAAAGAATATTGTGACGCAAAGAAGTGCCTCCGCTGCCGCTTCGGGTATGAGTATCTGAAAATGCAGAAACCTCTTAAAACTCCAGTTTTTCAACAATAATCACGACGTGTGTTGTACGGCATGTTTTACACTTTGGACGAGGGGCAGAGAGCCTTAAGGCCGGGCAGGAGCGGAGTCTATTCCGCCCGAGGACGGAAAGGAGACCGTGCTCACCCGGAAAGGAGGCCGCTCCCGGACGCGACAGAAGCGGTGCGGATGTCGCATAGTAACAGCCATTTATATCACTTCGGAGAACATAACCACCTGTTTCTATATCGTTTCATTGAAAACATATAATATCAAACAAACACAAATAAATGTATATAAAATATAAAATAAGAAAGCGTCATAAAACCTTTTTCCTGACCGTTAGTCTTATGAAACGTAATGCAAAAAGAATCATAGATAGAAACATAAATAAATAGTATTATGAAGAAAACACTTGCATTGGGATTTATGGTAGCAGGTATGCTCGGAGCAACATCTTCCACATACGCCCAATATCCCTCAATCACCCCCGAAGCTCAAGCAAAGTACAAGGAAATGATTACAAAGGCATACGCTCATGCTGACTCTGCCTGGGCCAAAGCGCTCCCCATCGTAATGAAAGAAGCCAAGGAAGGCCGTCCCTACGTGCCCTGGGCTTCACGCCCGTGCGACCTTCCACAAGCCAAGATTCCCGCATTTCCGGGTGCGGAAGGCGGTGGCATGTACAGCTTTGGCGGACGTGGCGGACGCGTCATCACCGTGACCAACCTTAACGACAGCGGCCCCGGCTCACTGCGCGATGCCTGCGACCAGGGCGGCGCCCGCATCATTGTGTTTAACGTGTCGGGCATCATCAAGCTGGAAACCCCAATCATCGTGCGTGCCCCTTATATCACTATTGCCGGACAGACGGCTCCGGGCGACGGTGTGGTCGTAAGCGGCCAGTCGTTCTGGGTGGATACGCATGACGTGGTCATCCGTCACATGCGCTTCCGTCGTGGGGAAACGATGGTATGGCACCGTGACGACTCGTTTGGCGGAAATCCCATAGGCAACATCATGATAGACCACTGCTCCTGCTCCTGGGGCTTGGATGAGAACATCTCGTTCTATCGCCACATGTATGACCCCAGCGAGGGACAATATGAAAGCACAGACTTGAAACTCCCCACGGTGAACGTGACCATACAGAACACCATCTCGGCCAAGGCACTCGACACCTACAACCACGCGTTCGGCAGCACATTGGGCGGCGAGAACTGCGCCTTCATGCGCAACCTCTGGGCCAGCAACACAGGACGTAACCCGTCGGTGGGATGGAACGGCGTGTTCAACTTTGTGAACAACGTGGTGTTCAACTGGGTACACCGTTCTTCAGACGGTGGCGACTACACAGCCATGTTCAACTTCATCAACAACTATTACAAACCCGGTCCCGCTACGCCGAAAAAAGGCGGCATCGCATTCCGCATTCTGAAGCCTGAATCCGGCCGCAGCAAGCTCGACCACAAAGTCTATGGCCGCGTGTTTGCCGAAGGCAACATCATGGAGGGCAACGAACGTGTGACCCGTGACAACTGGGACGGTGGCATCCAAATCGAGAATCAGGAAAACACCGACGGCTACACGGAACTGATACGTGCCTATACCCCGTTTGAAATGCCGCACATCACCATCATGAACACCCGCGACGCGTATGACTACGTGCTGAAAAACGTGGGCGCCACCATCCCCTGCCGTGACCTCATCGACCAACACATCGTGGAAGAAGTGCGCACCGGACAACCTTATTATGTGGAGGAGCTTCCAAAAGAAAATCCCTATGGCGACGTGTGGGGCTTGGCTGAAAAATCGCAAAACGAGGAAGGCTACTTCAAATATCGCCGTATGGGCAATGATTCTTACAAATTAGGAATCATCACCTCACCGGCACAGATGGGAGGCTTCCCCGAATATCATGGCACTCCGTATGTCGACACTGACGGCGACGGAATGCCCGATGAATGGGAAAAGGCCAACGGCCTGAATCCGAACGACCCGAGCGACGCCAACGAAGATTGCACAGGTGACGGATACACCAACATCGAAAAATACATCAACGGCATCAGCACCAAGAATAAAATTGACTGGACTGACCTGAAAAATAACTATGATACATTAGCAGAAAAAGGAAAATTGATGTAATTCTACGCCAATGAGAACAAAGATTCATTTTTTACTATTTTTCCTCCTGCTCGGTGTGTCTGCTTCGGCACAGACCGTAGAGCTCAACGAAGAAAACCGTGATGCAGACTATGTGAAAACCATCTGCGACCGCTCACAGAAGATTGTGGACAAACTGGAACTAACCGACCAAGATGTTGCACTCAACGTGCGCAACATCATTGCCAACCGTTATTTTCTGCTCAACGACATTTATGAGAAGCGTGACGTAGCCGTCAAGGAGGCCAAGGAGAAGCTCACCGGCGATGCCAAGAACGCAGTCGTGCAGGCCGCCGAAAACGCTAAAGACAGCGAACTTTACCGTCACCACTTCGAATTGGAGTCTGATCTTTCGCTCTATCTAGACGATGCACAAATCGAAGTCATTAAAGACGGCATGACCTACGGAGTGCTCAAAGTGACCTATGATGCACAGTGTGACATGATTCCGACACTGAAGGACTTCGAGAAGAAGCAAATCCTGGCTTGGCTGAAGGAAGCTCGCGAGTATGCGATGGATGCTGAAAACTCCAACAAGAAGCATGCTGCTTTCGGCAAAT
>CAZOKL010000089.1:2597-8409 GCA_964580305.1 uncultured Bacteroides sp. | reverse complement strand
CTCTTTTGCTGGGCTACCTGGACTCGAACCAAGAATGACAGGACCAGAATCTGTAGTGTTACCATTACACCATAGCCCATTGTTTTTGTTTGACGATGCAAAGATACAACTTTTCTCAAACATACAAATACCTAAGTGCACTTTTTTCAAAAAAATACAAATTCAAGGCATATTTATTTCTTTGTTCCTTTAACAATCTCACAAATCCATTTATCTTTGTAAACCATTATCAAATATATAGTTCACTCAAACTAAAAGCAGCTATTTTTTCAGAATGAACGAATTACTAGAAACAATAACAAAAGGCATTCAAGAAAAGAAAGGAAAAGGCATCGTTATTGCCAATCTAACCAACATCGGAGACACCATTTGCGACTATTTTGTGATTTGCCAAGGAAACTCTCCCAGCCAGATACAAGCAATTACCGAATCCATATATGAAACTGTACACAAAGGAATTCATGAAAAACCAATAAACGTATGTGGGTTACAAAATTGCCAATGGGTAGCAATGGACTATTCCAATATTATCGTGCATATATTCTTACCAGAACCTCGTAAATTTTATGATTTGGAACATCTTTGGGAAGATGCACAGTTAACCACTTTATCAGACATAGACTAAGACTTGAATATGAATACAAACAACAATCGGAAACCCAATAGTGGAACACCAAAGTTCAATTTGAACTGGTTTTATGCCCTCATCTTAGTAATCCTTGGTATCCTATATATAACAAATCAAGACGGTGGTGTGAAGAAAAGTATTACATATACTGAATTTCAAAACTACGTTGAAAAAGGATATGTCAACAAGATTGTTGCCTACAATGACAATTCACTTGACGTCTATATCAAGCCGGAGTTTGCACCGGAAGTACTCAAGACCGATGCTGCCAACATAGGACGAAGCCCAATGGTGAACACACGCATAGGCTCAACCCAAAGCCTGGAGGAGTTTTTAAAAGAGGCAAAAACAGCCAATCCGGAACTGAAAGACATCACCATCGACTACCAAGAGAAGAGCAACTACATGATGTCCATCCTCATCAATCTGCTCCCTTTCATCTTGATCATTGCCATCTGGATGTTTTTCATGCGCCGCATGGGGACAGGAGCAAGCGGAGGTTCTGGTGTATTTAATGTCGGAAAGTCAAAAGCTCAGCTCTTTGAAAAAGGAAGTGCCAACCGTGTAACCTTCAAAGATGTAGCGGGACAAGCTGAAGCGAAGCAGGAAGTGCAGGAAATTGTGGACTTCTTGAAGAAACCACAGAAATACACAGAATTAGGAGGCAAAATACCTAAGGGTGCATTGTTGGTTGGCCCTCCGGGAACCGGTAAGACATTATTGGCAAAGGCCGTTGCCGGTGAAGCTAACGTTCCGTTCTTTTCCATTTCAGGTTCAGACTTCGTGGAAATGTTTGTGGGTGTGGGTGCATCCCGTGTGCGTGACCTCTTCCGTCAGGCTAAGGAAAAATCACCCTGCATCATTTTTATTGACGAGATCGATGCTGTGGGCCGTGCCCGCGGGAAAAATCCTTCTATGGGAGGTAATGACGAACGTGAAAATACGCTGAACCAGCTATTGACAGAAATGGACGGATTTGGTTCAAACAGCGGGGTTATCATCTTGGCAGCAACCAACCGTGTGGACATTCTGGACAAAGCATTACTGCGTGCAGGACGCTTCGACCGACAAATCCATGTCGACCTCCCCGACTTGAATGAACGAAAGGAAGTTTTCGGTGTACATCTCCGTCCCATCAAGATAGACAAGAGTGTAGACGTAGACCTCCTTGCGCGGCAGACTCCGGGATTCTCAGGAGCAGACATTGCCAATGTATGTAACGAAGCTGCCCTGATTGCAGCCCGACATAATAAAAACGTAGTTAGCAAGGATGACTTCCTTGCTGCTGTTGATCGCATCGTTGGCGGTTTGGAAAAGAAAACCAAAGTAATGACACAAAACGAGAAACGCACCATCGCTCTTCACGAAGCTGGTCACGCCACACTCTCGTGGTTCTTGGAACATGCTAACCCGCTCATCAAAGTGACCATCGTTCCACGTGGACGTGCTTTGGGAGCAGCATGGTACTTGCCGGAAGAACGCCAAATCACAACCAAAGAACAAATGCTCGACGAAATGTGTGCCCTGCTTGGCGGACGTGCTGCCGAGCAACTTTTCGTGGGACACATCTCCACCGGAGCTATGAACGACCTGGAACGCGTTACCAAACAAGCCTATGGAATGATAGCCTATGCAGGCATGAGTGACCAACTGCCGAACTTGTGTTACTATAATAACGATGAATATGCTTTCAACAAACCCTATAGCGACAACACCGCACAACTCATCGACGAGGAAGTAAAAAGAATGGTGGCCGAACAATATGAGCGTGCTAAGTCCATCCTTTCCGAACACAAAGAAGGACACAACCGCCTAGCCAATCTACTCATGGAGCGCGAAGTCATCTTTGCTGAAGATGTGGAAGAAATATTCGGCAAACGCCTGTGGGCTTCACGTTCGGAAGAGATTCTTGCCGACTCTCATCCTCAAACAAAGATGGACAACATACCGGAAACAGAGAAAACCCCATCATCTCAACCTGATTCTGAGCAAGAACAGAAAACTGACGAAGCTACCATCGACAAAAAAATTACAGACGAAGAAGCCGAAAAATAACTTTAAAAAGCAGATAACGTGAAGAATTTCATACAAAGGGCCATTACAGGTATACTGTTTGTCACCATCTTAATTGGAGGCATGCTGTATAGCCCTCTCACATTCGGAGTGCTGTTTATGATCATTACGGCACTTTCTATGTGGGAGTTTGCCCAGCTTGTCAACCGGAAAGAAGATATAACCATCAATCCTATCATCACCATATTGGGCGGTGTCTACTTATTCATCGCCATATTCAGTTACTGTACAGAAGTAATGGATGCACGCATTTTCATCCCCTATCTGCTGATTCTCATTTATTTGTTGGTCTGCGAACTCTATCTGAAACGGCCTAGTCCGATGAATAACTGGGCTTATTCACTCATGAGCCAGCTCTATGTGGCCCTGCCCTTTGCATTGCTGAACGTTTTGGCTTTCCACCGTAACATGATGATAAGCGACGATTTTTCTGTCAGCTTCAATGCCATCCTTCCACTCTCTGTCTTCATCTTTAACTGGAGCAATGATACAGGAGCTTATTGCACTGGTATGCTTTTCGGGCGTCATCGTCTCTTCAAACGTATTTCGCCCAAGAAATCTTGGGAGGGCTCCATCGGAGGAGGCATCACCTGCATCATCGTTTCACTGGTTATGGCACACTTTTTCCCCTTCCTCTCTATCCTGCAATGGATAGGTTTTGCCCTCGTTGTCGTGGTATTTGGCACTTGGGGAGATTTAGTGGAATCTCTGCTGAAACGTCAACTCGGCATCAAGGATTCGGGTAACATCTTTCCTGGACACGGTGGCATGCTCGACCGATTCGACAGCACACTATTGGCAGTTCCGGCTGTGGTGCTCTACTTATACACACTTACTCTATTCTGACAGGAAGAAGATCTGCAAACGCAGTATCAGATGAAATTGAACACAAAGACAATGAGTCTTTCATTTAACAGACTGACAATATTGTTCAATTTCTCTATATTCCACAAGTTATTCATAATAGATATAAATAAAAAAAGAGAGAATCTTTCGGCATAAGGCCGTCAGATTCTCCCTGCATAGTTTTACTATGCCGTTTATATTCAGTATTTTATAAGCGATTCCTTTCGCTTTGACCTGCACTTCGTCCTTTATACTTACTCATTGTCGAATTAAATGCGTAGCGGATTGTAAAACGCACAGCTTGTGAATCACTATAATTCCACTTATCAAGTTTCATTTGGCTGCCATAAGTAATCATTGAATTACGAGCAGTTTTGAATATATCTGTTGCACTGAGTTGGAAAAACCAGTTACCCTGCGATTTTGTTATACCAAAATTCATCTGCCAGGATGGTTTCAGCGTAACTACATCTATATCACCAGATGTATGGTACAAGACATCTCCGGTAATAGTAAAACCCTTCCCGATGGAGATACTATTATAAAAGTTTACAAACACTAAAGGGGTGTTTAGTCGTTGCTCTGCGCCCATGACTGGTATTTTAAGATCCTGGCCCATCACATTCAATCGTAGACGAGGTGACCAGATTGATATTTTTGGAGAAAAAGACAACACAGCACTATATTTTGACACATGGTTGTAATTCTGATAAGTCATTAAATTAATCGGTTCTCCTTCCTTATATGCTTCAACAATCCCGACGATTGCATCTTTTACATATTGATAACTTGCTGAAAAGAAAACCCATTTGTAAATACCGGCCAAAGAAATATCATGATTCATTTCCGGTTTCAATAGAGGATTGCCTGTTTCATAGGTAAAGCGGTCATCATATTGTATATTGCTGCTTAATTGACTATACAGCGGACGTTTTGTCTTGGCTGTATATGATAGAGTAAACTTAGCTTTTTTAATCGGGAACGTAAAGTCTATATTGGGAAACAGCCGGTCGTATTTACGACTTTGCTCTGATATTAAGAGCCCATTTTCATAGTAGTTGGATATGGTATGTTCATATCTTAATCCACCGGAGAGTTCATAATTTCCTATGGGAAATGTAGCACTGATGAAGCCAGCAACATTATGTTCTTTGATATTATCGTCAGCATCAGGCAAAAAATCATTATAGTTATCATATTGGTCAGTTCTGTCTGTGTAGGTGTACTCATAACCTGCTTCAAGTGTATTTTTACCAAAAGCATATTCCAAAACAGCCTTGGAAGCGAACATGGAACTATTGATTCGATTCAAGCTACTTATTGTTGATTCTCCTTCTGACAAACTGATTTCGTCTATCTTCTGGTCAGCTTTATTTCGACTTGAGTAATAATCGTTATTCATAGTAAAAGTCCAATCACCGTATTCTCCCATGTAATACATATTTAATATGCTGGTCGGAAGATTCTTCCTTTCCCAGTAAGTATAGTAATTAATATTGTCATAAAGAGCATTATTCAACTCAATCTTTTCATTTGTTGTCCAGTCTGAGTGATTGTAAGGAGTACCTTGAAACTCATATTTAACCCCAAAAACATTTTTTTGATTAATCTGCCAGTTGAAACCTAAATTGGCATTGTAGGTGGTACTGACAGGTAATATAACTATATCTGAGCTCAAAACATATAAATCCTTTCCTGTATTTATCGTAGTGAGATTTTTCTGTTGCTGATATCGTCTTGCATAGTCAAATGCAAAGGCACCGAATACATCCAAGTTACTTCCCCGAAAATTAAGAGATACATTATCAGAATTAGACCAGGAATGAGCTGCCCGAACAACACCTTGTACAGATCCGCTTAGTCCATCTCCTTGTTTTTTCATGGTGCGCACCAATAGAACAGATTTCACCTCTGCACCATACTTTGCTCCCGGATTATTTATAACTTCTACACTTGCAATCTCTTTGGAAGACATACGATGCAATTCACTGTTATCCGTCAGTTTTCGGCCATTAACATAAACCGCAGGAGTACCCTTGCCCAAGACAGTGAGCTTATCATCTTCGCGCATCACACCTGGGAGTTGCTCGATCACATCCATTGCATCCCCAAGTATTTCCAAAACAGATCCATTCACGGTCGTGATTATTCCACCTTTAGTTAAATGTTGCGTAGGACGTTGGGCTGTAACCGTAACTTCATCGAGAAGGATATTATCAGAAACTAGTATTAAGGTACCCATGTCACCTTCTTTCTCAAGAGTTT
>CAZOKL010000089.1:0-2497 GCA_964580305.1 uncultured Bacteroides sp. | reverse complement strand
ACACAATTTCTTTTCATATTTGCATTTTTTTACTTAATGTTAATGCAAAAGTATGATTTAAGCAGTTTGGACTTTGAAATTGTGCATTGCAGATTCATTGCAACGTACAAATGTATATTACACATTTGTTTCAGAACAAATCATAATCTCCTGTCTGTTAGTACACTATTTACCGAATATAAATTGATACATTTGTGGTTCCAACTTTTCTTTGAGCCTGCTTTTTCGAGTTCTGATGGCATTCTCAGAAGCTGCCATACACTTAGATATAGTTGCGTTGTTTAGTTTGAGAAGGCAAAACAGGCACAAACATAAATCGTCCAAATTAACTCCATTTCCAGCGGTCTTTATATCGATTATCAAATCTGTGAATTCTTCAAATAATATTTTTCTTAATTTGCTTCTTTCGGCTGGTGGAAGAAAGGAATTTTTGAGAGATAAACTGCCTTCTTCTAACAATTGCAATTTTTTCATCCATCCAGTTCGGACAAAATTACTTTTGCATATATCGACCCTTTTCTTCCAGATATTTAACAGCTCAATATTTTCATCTTTTTCTGAAACACCTGCTTGTAATTCAATTTGGTTAATACGGCTCTGATTCAGTTCTTTTCTCAAACTGATATACCGTTTCTTATTGTGTCTGTCATAAAGAAAGAACAAGATAATGCCAACAAATACTACCGACAGTATAATCACAATCCTCCGTTGAGCATTTATTTGAGATTCATGAATGTGTCTCTGTAACAACAGATTGTTTTCAGCTATTTCTTTATTTCGTGCCTCATTTCTTGAAATAACTTGTGAAATAGAATCATTTTTTGAGATCCCCTCACTTGCTGACACTTCTTCATTCAAGGCATATTTCACACATGCCTTGAGAATTCTGAGACTATTATATGTGTTAATTGAATATTTATCCGGATTACTGCCATATAGCGAATTGGCCTCGTCGCAATAAGACTTCGCAGCACTGATATGCTTATTATTCAGATTGAGATACCCTAAAGTAATTAATCTCCCCAAGCTATTTTCTGACAGTTCCATTAGATATTTTTGGGCCTTTTCAAAATCTGCACCTGATGTATTTGCGTAATTCAGCACGTATGTCGTATAATTAGAAAGTTCTTTATTTTGCTGCGATAAATCAATGGCACGAGCAATATAAATCAATGTTGAGTCATTCTCCCCAACAAAACCATAGCAAGCTCCAATTTGGTGTAAGGCATAAGCCTTTTGCTGATAAGTAGTGGCATATGATAACGCTTTCCGAGCATAAAAAATAGCCTTATTGTAATCTTTTTCAGCAGAAGGCTCACAATAAATATTCGCTAATTTCATATATAACGAATATAGTTGAGCTTTGTTATTTTCTCCAATTATAAGAATTGACTGTTGCAGATAATATGACATCGAATCCTGTTGTCTGCGCCACATTGATTGGTACACCTTGAGTTGAAATGCCTTGAATAATTCAATGCTGTCATTGTTCTGTTTATAATAAGCCAGACTGTTATCCAACAAGTTGTCTGAAGCAAAAGATTTGTTTTGTTGAAGTTTCGCAGAAGCGAGCAATACACCACATCGGGCTTTTTGGCTTTGGTTCAGGTCTGAATATGGATATAGTGTTTCCAATATAATCTGTGCAGAATCAGGATGATCAATGAGTATTGATTCTGCCATATCCAAAGTCCAATCTTTCTTTGATGTGTTACTGCATGCACACATAAAAGCTGTTGTTATGATGATATATAGTATCCTTCTTTTCATTTGTATTCCAAATTTAGAAGCTCTATTGAAGAACAATATTAATATCAGTTGATTAAACGAAATGGTTTCCCTAGTTTTATGAGTAATGATAAATTAAAGTTATGGAATAGTTCCCGACCAACCATTTTACCAATAAAACAAACAGTGGCAAGTTTATAGAAAAAATCATAAATCCGCAAGGGAGAAAGCGGAAACATCACCTCCAGAACATCACGAACGCAATTCTTTATCTTCTCAAAACAAGTCGTCTGTGACGCATAACTCTCAAGAATTATGTCCCTGTGTAAAAACACATTTCCAGAGAACAATGTGACATTTTCTTATTTAAGTTGTTTGCAGATATTCATTTTATTTATCCAAAACACTGTCAAATTAAAAACAATCTCATATATTTGCTAAACATAAAGAAACAAAAATCACAGAAACACATAATTAATGAAAACGAAATGAGTTATCTAATCAAACCTAAGACTTACATGCCCTTGCTCAACTTAAAACAGACGGAACAGGGCATTAAAAAAGTAAAAGAGTTTTTCCAACAAAATTTATCCTCCGAATTGCGACTGCGCCGTGTTACGGCCCCACTGTTCGTGCTTCAGGGTACCGGACTAAATGACGATCTGAATGGAGTGGAACGCGCAGTGAACTTCCCCATCAAAGACATGGATAATGCAAGGGCAGAGGTGGTGCATTCGCTTGCCAAATGGAAACGGGTGACACTGGCCGA
>CAZOKL010000088.1:0-8409 GCA_964580305.1 uncultured Bacteroides sp. | reverse complement strand
GCCACCGAACGCGTGGCTTGTTGGAATCCCGTCCTTTTCCAAATCCCGGGTAAGAAGGGCGAACTGCTTCTCTTCTATAAAGTGGGTAGGAGTGTGTCCGATTGGAAAGCTTATATAATCCGTTCGAAAGATGGTGGAAAGACATGGAGCAAACCCGAGGCTATGCCTGAAGGTTTTCTGGGCCCGTCTAAGAACAAGCCCGAATATGTGAACGGACGCATCATTTGCCCAAGCAGTACGGAAGGTAACGGTGGTTGGAAGATACACTTTGAGATTTCTGATGACAACGGTCATACGTGGCGTAAGGTAGGCCCGGTAGAGGCCGAACTTTCTGTGCCGACACAGTTTCGCAAGGAAGGGACTGTCGGCGACGACGACGATATGGAAGCCGGCGAAGCCATCGAGGGAGGAGGCGCAAAGCCCGTCTATTGCATTCAGCCCTCCATCTTGCGCCACAGGGATGGTCGCTTGCAAGTGCTTTGCCGCACGCGTAATGCGAAAATTGCGACCAGTTGGAGCAGTGACAATGGTGACACGTGGAGCAAGGTCACGTTGCTCGACATTGAGAACAACAACTCCGGCATTGATGCAGTGACGCTCCAAGACGGTCGTCATGTGTTGGTATATAACAATTTTGAAACGATTCCCGGCACACCAAAGGGAGTCCGCACGCCATTGAGTGTGGCTGTCTCTGACGATGGAGTGAACTGGAAGCACCTTGTCACGTTAGAGGATAGTCCTGTGAGTCAGTATTCTTATCCGGCTGTGATTCAGGGCAAGGATGGGGAGGTGCACGTGGTCTACACTTGGCGCCGCCAGCGTATTAAATATGTGAAACTTTCCTTGTAAGAATGCGAAGACATTAATAATAAAAAAGAAGTGCGCCGAGGCTGTGGTAGAGTATAGTATTCGGTGCACTTCTTTTTTGATGGAGAAAATGGCATTCCCGAGTTTCTTGGCTCCCTACTGTTGATGCGTCATAATGTTATTCAAAATACTTTGCACATGTTTTTCAGGTAAGCATTAGTAGAAGTACACCTTTTAAAGGTTCTAGTTGAACGGTAATTTTTTATTATAATATTGCTACAACTATAACCTTTATATTTATGACAAGGCAAGAGTTTCCGGAACTTCAAGCCGAAGGTTTCATCACAGACTGGCTACTGACACCATATTTTGACTTATATCGAACTCACGTTAAATTAACAGCTTGATTACTACTAATTCATTTAGAACATAGATATATACAATCTTCATCTATTCATCCTTTAAGCTTTTAATGTAGCCAAAGGCTCTGTTAATTTTATGGCATACAATAGAACAAGTCTAAGTTTAGAAAATATTTTTTAATGCAAAAGCAAAAATATATTGCATATATTAGAATATTTTCCCTAAATTTGCAAGCCTTATTATGCTACAGTAAATATATAGTTATGATTAACAGAGAACTTATTCGTTTGAAAGTTGTACAGATAGTCTATGCTTATTATCAAAATGGAGGAAAGAACCTGGACACTGCCGAGAAAGAATTATTTTTCAGCTTGAATAAAGCCTACGATTTATATAATTATTTGTTGCTTCTTATAGTCGAAGTGACAAAATACGCAGAAAAGCGTATTATTGCCGGGAAAAACAAATTACGCCCTACACCCGAGGAACTGAATCCCAATATGAAATTTATAGAAAATCGATTTGTAGCCCAACTTGAATGTAACGAACAGTTGAAAGCTTTCGTTGAGAATCAGAAGAAGACATGGAGCAACGATGAAGAATTCATAAAATCTCTTTTCGAGAATATACAAGCAAGCGAATATTATAAAAATTATATGGCAGACCCCTATCGTTCTTATGAAAGTGACCGTGAACTGTGGCGTAAACTATATAAGACGTTTGTATTTAATAATCCAGGACTTGACGCCTTACTTGAAGAACAGAGCTTGTATTGGAATGATGATAAGGAAATCGTGGATACATTCGTTTTGAAAACCATCAAACGCTTTGACGTTAAACTTGGAGTCAAACAACATCTTCTACCAGAATATAAAGATGAAGAAGACAAAGAATTTGCTCGTCGTCTGTTTCGTCGCACCATACTGAATGCAGACTATTTTCGTCATCTCGTGATGGAAAACACGCGCAATTGGAGCTTAGAACGCATTGCTTTCATGGATTTAATCATTATGCAGATCGCTCTGGCTGAAATTTTGAGTTTTCCCAACATACCTATAAGTGTCTCACTGAATGAGTATGTGGAATTAGCCAAACTGTATAGCACTCCCAAAAGCCCTAGCTTTATCAATGGAATGTTAGATGCAATTGTTAATCAATTAAAAAAAGAGAATAAGCTAACAAAGAATTAATATATATTTGTCCGACATATTATTAATAGATTTTTAATTCTCACAAAGTAAGAACATTATGAACCTGATGACTGTATTATTGCAAGGAAGTGGAGGTAGTTTATCATTTGTCATCATGATGGTGGCCATTTTCGCGATTATGTATTTTTTCATGATTCGTCCCCAGAACAAGAAACAAAAAGAAATAATGAACTTTCGTAAGAATCTGGAGGTTGGACAGTCGGTCGTAACTGCTGGAGGTATTTACGGAAAAATCAAAGAACTAGAAGATAATGTTGTTGTATTGGAGATTGCTGCAGGTGTAAAGATTCGCATTGACCGCAATTCAATCTTTGCAGACGTGGCTTCGACCCAAAATGCAGCAAAATAGATTTTAATCAGACATATCAATGTCCGCGAGGAGAGATTTAAAAGTTCTTGTTCAAAGGACGTTACGTTCGATCAGAAACTTTCTGCTAGGTCCGAGAAACAGAGAGTTTCTGATTTTTTTATTCTTCTTGGTTGTCGCTTTTTTCTTTTGGATGTTACAAAAGTTAAACGACACCTATGAAACAGAATTATCGATTCCTGTTCGTTTGAAAAATGTTCCTCCCAATGTAGTTATGACAATGCTTCCTCCGGAGAAAATACATGTACAAGTCAAGGATCGTGGAACTGTACTTTTTAATTATATGATGGGACGTTCGTTTTATCCTATTACGTTGGATTTTAATGGTTTGAAGAACGAAAAGAATATAATTCACATCGAAACATCTACTTATCAAAAAGACATAGCTTCACAACTGATGACGACGACACAAATTAACACTATCAAACCAGAGATATTCGACATTGTTTACACACAAGGTAAGGCAAAGAAAATCCCCGTTGTGGTTCAAAGCCATGTAGAGACCGAAAAACAATACTACGTCTCCAACATTCAAGTCTGCCCAGATTCCATATTAGTATATGCCCCCCAAGAGATTTTAGATACACTCACAGCTGCCTATACAAATAGTTTCACATGCATACAGATATCAGACACTATACGACGTACCGAGCAACTGATTGCTGTACAAGGGACCAAATTTGTCCCTGATAAAGTTGATGTGCAAATCTGTGCAGATATGTATACAGAAAAGAAAGTAGATGTCCCTATTCGTGCCATTAATTTCCCGCCAGAAAAAATTTTAAAGACATTTCCCTCTAAAGTGTCCCTAACTTTCCAAGTAGGACTGGCTCGTTTTAAAAATATTACAGAAAAAGATTTTCTCATTACAGTCACATATGACGAATTGCTGAAATGCAGTTCTGACAAATATAAAGTAAAACTGAAGTCAGCTCCTGAGAATATCAACTACATACGTATCGATCCACCCGAGGTAGATTTTATCATTGAGCAAATAAGTACTTACAATAATCCATGATCAAATTGGGAATTACAGGAGGAATTGGTAGCGGGAAATCAGTCGTTTCTCGATTATTTCGGATGATGGACATCCCTGTATATCTAACTGATGACGAAGCTAAACGTCTGATGATTGAAGATCCAATTATCCGGCATGAGCTTTGCACTTTGGTGGGTAATGAAGTCTACCAAGCAGACCTCTCGCTCAACCGCTCACTACTTGCCAACTTCATTTTTGGGAATCCTGATAATTTAATAAAAGTAAATTCTATTGTACATCCGCGTGTGAAGACAGACTTTCTTCAATGGGCCGAACACCATAAAACTTTTCCTTTGGTGGGTATGGAATGTGCTATTCTCTATGAATCCGGGTTTGAAATTGTCGTTGACAAAGTCCTGCTTGTCACCGCTCCATTAGAACTGCGGTTGAGACGTGCCGTGAAACGAGATTCAACACAAGAAGAACAGATCAGAAAACGCATCAAGCATCAATGGGATGACATCCAGTTGATCGGCAGAGCCGACTTCGTTGTTCTAAACGACGAAGAGACTCTTCTGCTTCCACAAATTACGGAAATATTACAGCAACTGCAGATTTCATAACAATAAGATTGTTCCTTTTGCTGACAGATTGTATCTTTGTCTGTCTTTACAAAAAGAACTTACATATAAAATATATAAACTTATGCTGAAAACCATCTTATCTATTGCAGGCAAACCCGGACTATACCGATTGCTTTCACAAGGAAGAAATATGTTGATCGTAGAATCGCTCGATGCTACTAAAAAACGCATTCCGGTATATGCCAATGACAAAGTTATATCTTTAGGTGACATTTCCATGTACACGGATGAAAACGATGTTCCCTTGAGTCAGGTATTATCTACCCTCAAGACAAAAGAAAACGGCGTCCCCGTGTTATTTGACTATAAAAAGGCTAGTCTGGCTGAATTGCAAGAGTTCTTTGCTCAAGTGCTTCCAAACTTTGACCGAGACCGTGTATACGCTAGAGACATCAAAAAACTAATCCAATGGTATAACATCTTGATAAATGCTGGCATAACGGAATTTGAAGAATCTGTTTCCAATAATAATAATGATGAAGCAGAGAAAGAAGCATAAAACCATATTATAGGAATTAAATTTTATTCTATAAGCGCGAATTGCACATACCTTAGATATTAAAAGTGCAATCCGCGCTTTATCGTTAGAAATGAGTTCACTATTTTTGCAATAGGACTATTATCAATAACATTTTAATCTTGATTTTCTAATGAAGAAAATTTTCTTTAGCGCAGCCGCATTCCTCTTGACAGGGTGGACTCTGGCGCAAGAAGTGCCTTTATGGATGAGGCATTGTGCGATTTCTCCCGATGGTACAACAATCGCATTTACCTATAAAGGAGATATATACACCGTCCCACTCAATGGTGGAAGAGCCACCCAATTAACAACCAACCCGGCTTATGACACAGCTCCTATATGGAGTCCAGACAGTAAACACATTGCCTTTGCCTCTGACAGACTAGGGAGTTTGGACGTCTACATTGTAGGGCGCGAAGGAGGAATACCCAAGCGATTGACCACTCATTCGGGCAGCGAAACTCCCATTACATTCAAAGACAATGAACATGTGTTGTTTCGTGCATCTATCCAACCATCGGCCGAGGACATACAATTCCCTTCTTCAACTTTCAGCCAAGTGTACGAGGTAAGTATAAAAGGAGGACGTCCAGTTATGGTGTCATCTATGCCCATGGAACACATCTCTATACGTAAGGACGGAAAACAATGGCTCTATCAGGACAAGAAAGGATATGAAGACTCTTGGCGTAAGCATCATGTGTCGTCCATCACACGTGACATTTGGATGTTCACACCGGGCGAACCAAATAGTTATGTCAAGCTGACCTCTTTCCGTGGAGAAGACCGCAACCCTGTTTGGGCTCCTGATGGTGAATCGTTCTATTATCTGAGCGAAGAAAAGGGTACGTTCAATGTCTTCAGACGACAATTGGGAAATGCCTCATCCACGCAACTTACAAAACACACAGTCAACCCGGTACGCTTCCTTTCCGTGGCTGACAATGGTACATTGTGCTATAGCTATGACGGCGAAATCTATACGCTTGTTCCTGGTCAGCAACCTAAGAAGGTGTCCATCAGCATCCTCGCTGACCGAAGTGACCGTGATGAAATCCGCCAGATACTGCAAAACGGCGCACGCGAGATGTCCGTATCACCCAACGGTAAAGAAGTGGCTTTCATCGTGCGTGGCGATGTCTACGTCACTTCTGTCGACTATAAAACCACCAAACAGATAACCAATACTCCTGAACAGGAGCGTAACATAAACTTCTCTCCTGACGGTCGCAGCTTGGTCTACGCTTCAGAACGTGACGGTCTGTGGCAAATCTATCAAGCCTCCTTGGTTAACGAAGACGAAAAGCAATTTACCTATGCTACAGATATAAAAGAGGAGCGACTGACTAAATCGAACAAGACATCTTTCCTTCCTCAATATAGTCCAGATGGCAAGGAAGTGGCCTTTTTAGAAGACCGTACAGCCATTCGTGTCATCAACCTGAAAAGTCGCGTTACACGCACCGTTATGGACAAAAAATACCAATACTCTTATTCTGACGGTGACCAATGGTTTCAATGGAGTCCTGATAGCAAATGGATTCTGTCTGACTTCATTGGCATCGGCGGCTGGAACAACATAGACGTCGTTTTACTGAAAGCCGACGGTAAAGGTGAAATGCACAACCTTACTCAGAGCGGATATAACGACGGACATGCTAAATGGGTGCTTGACGGCAAAGCCATGATATGGGATAGTGACCGCGCTGGATATCGCAGTCACGGTAGCTGGGGAGCTGAAAGTGACATCTATATCATGTTTTTCGATTTGGAAGCTTACGAGAAATTCCGAATGAACAAAGAAGATTTGACTCTTTTCGAAGCTGCAGAGAAAGAAAAAAAAGAGAAAGAGGAAAAAGAGGAACCCGACAAAAAGGATAAAAAGAAAAAAGAGAAAAATAAGGCAGAAAAAGAAGAAGAGAAGCTCCTCACATTCGACTTGGATAATTGTCGAGACCGTGTCGTACGCCTCACAGTGAATTCTTCACGCCTCGGTGATGCTCTTCTCTCCAAAGATGGAAGCAAGCTTTACTACATGGCTTCCTTCGAAGGGACACAAGACCTATGGGTACATGACTTAAAGGAAAATAGTACACGTATTTTGGCTAAAGGTATTGGTGAAGGTACATTGATTCAAGCTCAAAATGGCACTATTTTCGTCTGCGGACGGGGTAACATGCGTAAAGTTGACGTTACAAACGGACACACCACGCTCATTGATTTCGAAGCATTCTTTAACTATCGTCCTTACGAAGAACGCCAATATATCTTCGAACATGCTTGGCAACAAGTGAAAGACAAATTCTATGTGAAAGATCTACACGGAGTGGATTGGAAGAAATATAAAAGGATATACGAGAAATTCCTCCCTCACATCAACAATAACTATGACTTTGCTGAAATGCTGAGCGAGATGCTGGGCGAGCTGAACGCTTCGCATACCGGCGCACGCTACAGCGGACAAAACAACGCCATGCCCACAGCATTCCTCGGCGTATTCTATGACGATACCTACACCGGCGATGGACTGAAAGTGAAAGAAATCCCTGCAAAAAGTCCGTTAGCTATCATTCAGACAAAGGTTACTGCAGGATGCATCATCGAACAAATCGACGGTCAAAACATTAAGAAAGGAGAAGACTATTATCCCTTGCTAGAAGGTAAAGCTGGCCGAAAGATTCGCTTGACAGTCTACAACCCGGAAAACAAACAACGCTTTGAAGAAACTGTACGTGGCATCAATTCCAGTCAGTGGTACGATGTGCTCTACCATCGTTGGGTGGAGCGCAACCGTGCTGAAGTAGAACGTCTCTCTGGCGGACGTCTGGGGTATGTGCACATCCAAGGAATGAACAGCGAAAGCTTCCGCAAGACTTACAGTGAATTACTTGGACGTTATCGTCATAAAGAAGCCGTTGTCGTAGACGTGCGCCACAATGGAGGCGGATGGTTGCACGAAGACCTGATAATTCTTTTGAGTGGCAAGGAATACCAACGTTTTGTAGCACAAGGTCAATACATCGGTAGCGACCCGTTCAATCAATGGACTAAACCCTCATGCATGCTAGTTGGTGAAGATAACTACAGCAATGCCCATGGCACTCCACAATTATACAAGGCTCTGAAAATAGGCAAACTTGTAGGTGCTCCTGTGCCAGGAACCATGACAGCCGTTTGGTGGGAAACACAAATCGACCCCAGCCTCGTGTTCGGTATTCCACAAGTGGGCTGTGTTGACATGGAAGGCAACTATGCCGAGAATTACGAACTGATCCCCGACGTGTTAATTTACAACGAACCAGCCAAAGCTCTCCGCGGTGAAGACGACCAACTGAAAGCCGCCGTCGACACACTGCTGAAAGAATTGCCAACTAAAAAGTAAAATGATAAACAAAAAATTGCAAAATGTCTCATCTGTCAAAGAGCCAACATTTAAATAGAGATATTTCGTGAAGAATATAAAAAAGGCACTATAAAATATTTTGTGTAAATGGGAAATACGGGATTCAAGTTTGAGT
>CAZOKL010000087.1:0-8421 GCA_964580305.1 uncultured Bacteroides sp. | reverse complement strand
CTTGGTATAAACCAATAATATAGTGGCAGATTAAAGTAAATATCACTGTTTTTAGGGAAAACTGGCATCGTAAATCTGTTGGACAATATGGATTAAATTGTTAAAATCATGAATGAACTTTTCAACATCAAAGATGGCGGCGTTCCGACGATGACACGTGTTTGCGGATACACTGCAGCCAAGGCCGACATAAGTAACTTCACGGCGTTTATAGCAACGGAGTGTGCAAAGAAATTTGGAGAGGGCATCCGTGTTAATGCCATTGCTCCCGGTTTCTTCATAACGGAACAGAATCGTGCGTTGCTAACAAATCCTGATGGTTCATATACAGAAAGAGGCAATGATGTTATAAGGCAGACGCCCTTTGGACGTATGGGCGATCCTGAAGAACTTTGTGGAACAATACATTATTTAATGAGCGATGCAGCAAAATTTGTTACTAGTACGATAGCTGTTGTTAATGGAGGTTTCAACACGTTTGCCATATAACATGCGAGGCAACAGTAATGAAAACATACTGGCATGCAATTGTTGACCGAGGTTCTTCGGGACAAACACTCGAACATGTTTGCTCCATATTATGTAGAGACATTTACTGAATATCCCTAAACATCTTGAATTAAACAAAAAGAGGCTGATTCCGTAAGCAGAACCAGCCTTATTTATTAATTTATTAATTTGTAATTTTGGAATCAAAGAACATCGTTATCATCAACAGCGTCTAATTTCAACTTATCACTGTCATCACGCTTCTCATAATATTGTTTACGCAAAGGATTAGTCCGACATTCTTTGTCATACTGTCGATTGTGGAATATGTCAATAGCTGCATAAACAGCATAACGAAATGAAGCCTCCGATGCAACTCCTTTACCGGCAATATCGTAAGCCGTACCATGATCTGGAGAAGTGCGTATGAGAGACAAGCCAGCCGTAAAATTCACCCCTTCATCCACAGCTAAAGCCTTAAAAGGCGCCAGTCCCTGATCATGATACATGGCTAACACACCGTCAAAAGCCATCAGTTGATCCGAACCCATAAAACCATCAGCCGCATAAGGGCCAAAACACTGAATGTCTTTGCTACGAGCTGCTTCCAATGCCGGAATGATGACTTCCTCCTCCTCACGTCCCAACAGTCCGTGATCGCCGGCATGAGGATTGAGTGCAAGCACTGCGATGCGTGGACATTCGATGCGGAAGTCTATGCGTAAAGCACGGTTGAAAATGGCAAGTTTTTCCTCGATAAGTTCCCGTGTGAGGGTAGTAGAAATGTCTTTCACCGGTATATGCCCTGTAACAAGAGCCATACGAAAATCATCTTTCATCAGAATCATCAATGTCTTGGAACCATCACCTACACGTTTCTGGATATATTCTGTATGACCTAGAAAATGAAAGTCTTCCAACTGAATAGTCGTCTTATTTATTGGAGCTGTAACAAGTACGTCAACCAATCCGGCACGCCAATCGGCCAAAGCATGATCCAGTGCATCAAGAGCTGCACGCCCAGCCTCTTCCGAAGGTTTGGAGAACTCCACTTTCAACTCATCACCCGCACAACTCACCATGTTCAGTTTGCCAGGCACAACCTCTGAAGCCGTATTCACAGTGTTAAAGTTGACCTGAATATTCATCATCTTGCGATGATAGGCTGCCACTTTAGGAGACCCATATATAATAGGTGTGCACAACTCCAACATGGCAGGATCAGAGAATGTCTTCAATATCACCTCATATCCCACACCGTTAATATCACCCTGTGTGATGGCTACTCTTATTTTATTACGTTCCATATTCGTGTATATAATGAGTTAACGTTGATGTTTCTTGCTGATGTCAATGTGCTGCTGACGAGCCGTGGAAAGCATGCCGCAAGCTGCAAAGATGTCCTCTCCGCGCGAGGCCCGTATGGTTGTATAAAAACCATGCTGCGTCAGATAGTCACGAAAAGCTATCATGCGCTCCATGCCACTACCTTCAAGCTCAACTTCCGGGATGGCATGAAAGCGAATGAGATTAACCCGGCAGTCGAGTCCACGCAGCAAATGCACCATCTCTTTGGCATAAAGAGACGAGTCATTCACTCCCTTGAACATAATATACTCAAAAGAAAGACGACGCTGTTTGCTGAAATCATAGTCATGAAGCATGTCGACCATCTCCGTAATGGAGTAAGCCTTCTCGGCAGGAATCAGGTTCTCACGTTGTTCCGGTAAAGGAGAGTGGAGGCTGATGGCCAGATGACAGTCACTCTCTTCCACGAAACGTCGCAACCCCTTACGCAGACCGACGGTCGACACCGTGATACGTTTGGGACTCCAGGCATAGCCATAATCAGCCGTGAGGATTTCGAGTGCCCGAAGCACATTGTCCAGATTGTCCATCGGCTCACCCATGCCCATAAATACCACATTGGTCAATGTGTCACGTTCAGGGAGAGAATATATTTGATTCAGGATTTGACCTGCTGTGAGATTGGCCGTGAAGCCTTGTTTGCCAGTCATGCAGAAGAGACAATTCATTTTGCAACCTACTTGAGAAGAGACACACAACGTGGCACGTTCGGCCTCGGGGATATACACGGCTTCCACATAATTTCCCTCCTGTGTGCGAAACAGATACTTCACCGTACCGTCGGAAGAACGCATTGCCTCCACTGGGGCGGAAGCGCCTACTTCATAACGTTCGTTAAGCAGGAGACGATGTTTTAGAGATAAGTTTGTCATTTCGTCAATAGACCTGACTTTCTTGTCATAGAGCCACGCGGCTATCTGCTTACCTGCAAACTTCGGCATCCCCAACTCAGTCACCACCTCTTGCAATTCTTTCAGGGTCATTCCCAAAAGCGGTCGTCTAATGTTCTCCATTACTTTGAATATAGTCTATCAATTATCGGGACAAAGGTAACAGAAAAAACGACGATAATCTCTATATTTGCGTCACTTTATAACGAAAATAACGCATCGGGTCTATGGCTGGCGACACGCATGCACCACCCGGAGGCCCGCCCTAAACATAAGCCTCATGAAACCTACAGTATGCTGTTTCTTTCCATACACCGACGGTGAGGCTGCGGCTGACATCCTGCAGGAGTTGCAGGGCGGAGCAGTCTCATGCCGGCTTCATCTTCTCGTGCACGAACTGCCTGCAGAAGTTACTCCCGCAGGATGTGCCTACTTGACAACGACTACTCCCGCCTCGACCCAAGGACTCCGAACCATCGCACAAGCGTCTGACGAAGCCGACTATCTGCTGCTCTGCACCAAGCCGACCTCCCTGCGACTGGGATATCACGCCGTGGAACGCATGGTGCAGGTGGCCCGAGCGACAGGAGCCGGACTCATCTATGCCGACCACTATGACCTCCGTGCTGACGGCACACGCATCTGCCATCCGCTCATTGACTATCAGCGGGGAAGCCTGCGCGACGACTTCGACTTCGGTGCTCTCTGGCTCGTGCGGGGCGAAGACCTGCGACGCTGCCTCGACGACATGCCGGACTATCAGGCAGCAGCTCTCTATCACTTCCGGCTGTGGCTCGCAGCACAAGGCACAGAACGAATAATACACCTGAACGAATATCTCTATGCAGAGCAGGAGACCGACACCCGCCTGTCCGGTGAGCGGCAATTCGACTATGTCAACCCCCGTAACCGGGATGTGCAGCTCGAAATGGAGCGTGTGTGCACGGCACATCTCAAGTCCATTGGTGCCTACTTCTATCCGAACGATTTTGCCGACATCGACCTCGACATCGCACCCTTCGACACGGAGGCTTCGGTCATCATCCCCGTGCGTGACAGGGCGCGCACCATCGGCGACGCCATCCGCTCGGCTCTGGCACAACAGACGACATTCCCATTCAATGTCATCGTCATCGACAACCACTCGACCGACGGCACCTCGGAGATAATTGCCCGGCTGGCAGACACGGACAAGCGCCTCATCCACATCCGTCCTGAGCGTGACGACCTCGGCATTGGCGGATGCTGGAACATGGGCATCATGCACCCGACCTGTGGACGGTTTGCCGTGCAGCTTGACAGTGACGACCTCTACAGCTCGACCGGCACCTTGCAGACTATGATTGACGCTTTTCACAGCCAGCGCTGTGCGATGGTTGTCGGCACCTATCGCATGACAGACTTCGACCTGCATACGCTTCCACCTGGCATCATCGACCACAGGGAGTGGACGCCGGACAACGGACGCAACAACGCCCTCCGCATAAACGGACTGGGAGCGCCTCGCGCCTTTTACACCCCGCTGCTGCGGGAAATGCTGCTGCCCAACACCAGCTATGGCGAAGACTATGCGGCAGGACTTGCCCTGTCGCGACGTTACCGCATCGGCCGCGTCTATGACGTGGTCTATCTGTGCCGGCGCTGGGAAGGCAACTCCGACGCCGCCCTGAGCATCGAGCGGGTCAATGCGAACAACCGCTACAAAGACCTCCTGCGCACCATCGAACTGGAAGCACGCATCCGGCACAACCGCGACACGTGGGGACACACTCCCGACTCCCCGGAGGCATCGGCCTACCTGCACCGGCAGCTGGCCTGCTGGGACGAGACCCGCCGCCGATATGTCGCACTAAAAGACGCAGAGCAACGTCCCTTGGGCAACGGGCTCACCCTCCAGCACAATCCGGGCCGCATCCGCTCGACGGGGGCGAGGATGGACAGCGCGACCGTAGCAGCACGTTCCTGCTTTCTCTGTGCGGCCAACCGCCCGGAGACGCAGACACACCTGCCCTGCTTCAACACGTATGAACTCCTGGTCAACCCCTACCCCATCCTGCCGGAGCACTTCACACTGGCACACCGCGAACACTGCCCGCAACGCATCGGAGGCCGTCTGGCCGACATGCTGGGCATGGCGCGCAGCCTCGCCGGCTATCTGCTCTTTTACAACGGGCCGCACAGCGGGGCTTCTGCACCAGACCACATGCACTTCCAGGCGGGAAGCCGCGGCCACGTCCCACTGGAGATTCATCTGGACAGATGGGTGTCTCCGCATCCGTTCCATACCTTATATAATAACATCCTCTCCCTGCACAGACTGGAGGGATATTTCTGTCCCGGGTTCGTCGCCTTCCTTGGCGACGGCGAAGAAGCCGACCGCACACGGGCCGTCGCGGCATGCGACACCTGGCTCGGCATGCTCCCCGGACAGGCTGACGATGACGAGCCGGGCATGAACCTCCTGGCTTGGCATGAAAGCGAAAAGAGACGCACGGCGCTCGTCGTCCTGCCGCGAGGGAAACACCGCCCGGCATGCTATGGCGACGGCACCGGCGGCACACGCACCGTCAGCCCGGGCGCACTGGACATGGGCGGACTCCTCATCACGCCCCGCCGTGAAGACTTTGACGGCCTCACCCCCGACGAGGCAGCCGGCATCCTGCGCGAAGTGGGCATCGGTGAAGACGAGATGCAGACATGGGTGGAACGCATAAAGGCAGGCCTATGAAAGCACCCGTCGTCCGCGTGGGCATCATCGAGCATGCCCCGCACATCGGCTTCACCCTCCACGGCACGTTCCGCACAGACTCGGGCCGCACCCTCAGCGGGCGCCACGAGGCTGCATTTGCCGCAGGCGCACTGACCTGCGACGGAGAGACTTGCACCCGACTCACCCTCACACCTGCCGACGAGGCGGCCACCTTCACCCTGGAGCGCGTCACCATCGGGCAGGCGTTTCACTGGCAGCGGGAGGAGAGCCAGACCTTCCGCGGTGCGCTGACCTTCCTGGCCGACGGGGCGGGACTGACGGCCATCAACGAGACCGACGTGGAGAGCTATCTCACGAGCGTCATCTCCTCAGAGATGCGCGCCACCTCCGCCCCGGAATTTCTCAAAGCGCACGCCGTCATCTCGCGCAGTTGGCTGCTGGCCCAGATGGAGAGGTGCCGCCACCCGCAGCGGGAAGCCGGCGGCACGGCCTTCAGTGAGACTGCCCACGAACACATCTGCTGGCACGACCGTGAAGACCACGCCCTCTTTGACGTCTGTGCCGACGACCACTGCCAGCGCTACCAGGGCATCACCCGTGCCGCCCGACCGGCCGTGGCGCAGGCCGTCAGCGACACTTCCGGGCAGGTGCTCACCGACCGCCACGGCCACGTGTGCGACGCGCGGTTCTCAAAGTGTTGCGGGGGAGTGAGCGAACGCTTCGCGGCCTGCTGGGACAACCGCGACCCGGACTATCTGCAACCCGTGCGCGACTGTCTGCCACCAAACGTCATGCCCGACCTCACCCGCGAAGACGAGGTGCGGCGCTGGGTGACATCCGCCCCCGAGGCGTTCTGCCACACGGACGATGCGGCCATCCTCTCACAGATTCTCAACGACTATGACCGGGAGACGACGCCCGACTTCTATCGCTGGACGGTGCACTACACACAGGCGGAGCTTACCCGCCTCCTCCACCGGCGCACGGGCAGAGACTTCGGGCACATCGCCGACCTCATCCCCCTGGAGCGCGGGGCATCGGGGCGCATCGTCCGCCTGCGCATCGTGGGTGAGCGGTGCAGCCTGACGGTGGGGAAAGAGTTGGAAATCCGCCGGGCACTCTCTGACACGCACCTCTTCAGCTCGGCCTTCGTGGTGGAGCGGGGCGAGGGCACACCCCCGCGTGAGTTCACCCTGCGGGGAGCGGGCTGGGGGCACGGCGTGGGGCTGTGCCAGATTGGCGCCGCCGTCATGGGGGCGCGGGGATACACTTACCGCGACATCCTCATGCACTATTACCGAAACACCACCCTCTCAAAGCTATACTGACACATGAAGACATCCCGAAACCCGTGGGCATGGATTCCCACACTCTACTTTGCCGAGGCACTGCCCTATGTGGCGGTGATGACCATATCTGTCGTGATGTATAAACGGCTCGGCGTGTCAAACACCGACATAGCCCTCTACACCTCGTGGCTCTATCTTCCCTGGGTCATCAAACCCTTTTGGAGCCCCATCGTCGACCTGCTGCGCACGAAGCGCTGGTGGGTTGTCACGATGGAACTCGTCGTGGGGGCGGCGCTGGCGGGGGTGGCATTTACCATCCCCGTGCACCACGCCCTGCAGTGGACGCTCGCCTTCTTCTGGCTGATGGCCTTCAGCTCGGCCACGCACGACATTGCCGCCGACGGCTTCTACATGCTCGCCCTGACGTCGCACGAGCAGTCAATGTATGTCGGCATCCGCAGCACCTTCTATCGCATCGCCACCATCGCCGGGCAGGGGCTGCTCATCATGCTGGCAGGCCGCCTGGAGCACGTCACGGGCAGCATCCCCCGCGCCTGGACGCTCACCTTCGCCCTGCTGGCGGGGCTTTTCATCCTCTTCTTTGCCTATCACGCCGCGCGCCTGCCCCGCCCGTCGGCCGACCGGGCAGCGGCAAGCGGAAGCCGCATGGTCGACATTCTCCGCGACTTCCTCTCCACGTTCACCTCGTTCTTCCGAAAAGAAGGTGCCCTGGCGGCAGTCCTCTTCATGCTGCTCTACCGCCTGCCGGAGGCACAGCTGGCAAAGATGGCAAACCTCTTCCTCATTGACCCCGTCGGGGCCGGCGGCCTGGGGCTTGACACCGAAGACGTGGGATTCGTGCAGGGCACGGTGGGCATCGTGGGACTCACCCTTGGCGGCATCGTGGGCGGACTGGCGGCGGCTCGCCACGGTCTGCGGCGCTGGCTCTGGCCCATGGTGTGGGCCATCTCCCTGCCCGACGTGGTCTACGTCTACCTGAGCTATGCGCAGCCCTCCTCGCTGTGGGTCATCAGCTCGTGCATCTTTGTCGAGCAGTTGGGCTACGGATTCGGCTTCACGGCCTACATGCTCTTCCTCATCTACTATTCCCGGGGCACGCACCAAACGGCCCACTATGCCATCTGCACCGCCTTCATGGCGCTGGGGATGATGCTTCCCGGGATGGCCGCCGGCGCTCTCCAGGAGTGGATGGGCTACCGCATCTTCTTCCTCTGGGTGATGGCTTGCTGTCTTGTGACCTTTGCAGTTGCGGCACTGCTCCGCATCGACTCCTCATTTGGTAAAAAAGGCTGATACTTATACCCTCTAGAGAAACACCCGGAAGTCACCGCTCGTCACTCCCGGGAGTTGGTGGTCAAGACTCCCGGGAGTCTCCACCCATGACTCTAGGGAGTTACCACACGGAACTCTAGGGAGGCATGAGCAACAACTCCCTAGAGTCTTTGGCAGCAACTTCAGGGAGTGCCTTCCAATGACTTCCGACAGTCTTGCATACGCGCACTTAAATGACTGGAATTCATGGATAATAAACACACAAGAGGTGAAACTTTCACGATGCCGGACGGTCTTCATGGGAGTGTTTTCCGTTCTCTCCGAGGTCGTTTCGCAAACGGCAGACGCGTCTCCGCCCGACACTGTCACGCATGCAGCGGAC
>CAZOKL010000086.1:0-8880 GCA_964580305.1 uncultured Bacteroides sp. | reverse complement strand
CACCCCTTCACATGCCGGTCTTCTTTGCAGCCACCCGACACAGCCAAACGCCTTACTTGAAATAATACAGAAACGTGGCGATTCCCTCCAGAGCCTTTTTGGAGGCCCCTTCAATCTCTATGGAAAACTTGACGTCGGCCTTCGTCACTCCACGCAGATTGGCTATCGAATGCAAGGAAGCCACCAGCCGTATGCGGTCGCCCGTCAACACGGCCTGACCGAACTTCATTTTGTCCAGTCCGTAATTAATCATCATCTTCAGATTATTCACCTCAATGATTTGGTTCCAAAAGTAGGGAAGCAAGGACAAGGTCAAGTAACCGTGTGCAATGGTCGACTTGAACGGACTTTCTTCCTTGGCACGTTCAGGGTCGACGTGAATCCACTGATGGTCAAGCGTGGCATCGGCAAACAGATTGATGCGCTCCTGAGTCACCTGCAAATAATCCGACTTTCCAATTTCCTGTCCCAGCAGGCTGGCAAAGTCGTCATACGAATTAATAATCACTTTACTCATAATCAAACAATTAATATCTAATAACACTTACATTCTTGCCATGCCGCCGAATAGTCATGAGCGCCGAACTTTTGCACGATACTGAAGTCATTTCTTTAGTTGTCGCCATAAGCTATTCTGTTCTGAAAAAACCACTCAAAGATACACATCAAAATAAGAACCATGTTTGAACAAAACGTTAAAAAGTGAGAAGGATTCGTATCAAAAAGCACCGCCGACAAGCATCCGTCATCCACTCCCGCTTTTCGGGAAAAATGTCCGCTACGTCTCCTCTGAAAACGGGTACTAATGCCGTAAGAAATGCATACTTACGCATTTTCAACTACATACTTACGCGTTTCCAACTACATACTTACCCGTTTCCGAACGGACTGTATCCGTACGCAAAAAAAATCCCGACCGATTCACAAGGAATACGGCCGGGAGCAACTTTATAAAAGACAATTAAAACTCATGCGCTGCGGCTTGCACCACCTCGCCGAGTGTGGGATGAGCATGTATGATGGCTTTGAAATCCTGCACCGTCGCATTGCGGTTCATCAGTGCACAGACTTCCTGAACGAGGTCGGCTGCGTGAGCGCCAAACAGGTGACAGCCCAAGATGCGTCCCTCGCTGTCGGCCAGGAGTTTGCACATGCCGTCGGTCTCATTCATGCTGACGGCTTTGCCGTTGGCACGGAAGAAAGATTTCTTGGCAACGTAGGCAATGCCCTGTGTCTTGCACTGCTCCTCTGTCAAGCCGACCATTGCGGCTTCGGGCGAAGTGAACACGGCTGCCGGCACGATGTCGAGACGGATGACATCTGTCCGGCCCATGATGTGATGCAGGGCGCGCATGCCCTGGAAAGTCGCTGCGTGAGCCAGCATGCAGCGACCGTTCACATCGCCTATGGCATAAATGTGGGGCACATTGGTCTGCATGTTCTCATTGACGGGTATGCCCTTGGGTGTGAAGTCGATGCCGACGTCGGCGAGGTTGAGCGAGTCCACGTTGGCCGCACGCCCCACAGCCAGCAACACGGTGTCGGCCTCGCACGTCTTCATCGCGCCCTTCTGCTCATAATGCACGGTCAGCGTGCCGTCGTCGCCACGCTCCACGGCCTTCACTCCGGCTTGGTTGACAATCTCAATGCCTCGCTTCGAGAGCGTCTGTTTGAGGCGCTTGGCAATGTCCGTATCGAAGTTGGGCAGAATCTCCTTCATGAATTCCAGCACCGTCACCCGGCTCCCGAAGCTGTGGAAGATGGATGCGAACTCCATGCCGATGACGCCTGCACCGATGATGCAGAGCCGCTGCGGCACGTGGTCGATGTCGAGCATTTCACGCGATGTCAGCACACCGGACTGACGAAGCCCCTCGATGGGGAGGTATTTGGTGACCGAACCGGTGGCAATGATGATGTGCCCGGCCGTGTAGAGTTCGCCGTCGACGGCAACGGTGTGTGCATCTTGGAATGATGCTTTCCCATAGACAAGGCGTATGTTCTTGTGCTTCAGCAGTGTTTCCACGCCTGAACGCAGCGTTTCCACCACCTGATTCTTGCGTTCGCGTGCCTTCTGGAAGTCGAAGGTGTAAGTACAGCCCTCGATGCCGTAGGTCTCAGCCTCTCGGAGTTCGTCAAGCAAGGCGGCATTGCGGCAAAAAGCCTTGGTGGGGATGCAGCCTTCGTTGAGGCAAGTGCCTCCCACGCGGGCAGCTTCCACAATGGTCACAGTCAGTCCTTGTTTAGCAGCCTGCACGGCCGTGTCATATCCGCCCGGCCCGGCGCCGATAATCAGAATGTCACTCGTTGTCATAGGCTTACAAGGTCACGGTAACGTAAAATCGGGTGTTTGGCAGCCGTCGTCTCGTCCAAACGGCGCACCGGCGTGTGATGTGGGGCCGTCTTCACATCGTCGGGACACTCCACAGCCTCCTTGGCCACACGGCGCATCACGTCGATAAACTCGTCGAGCGTCTCCAGCGATTCCGTCTCGGTCGGCTCAATCATGATGCTCTGATGGAAGAGCAAGGGGAAGTAGATGGTCGGCGCATGATAGCCATAGTCGAGCAGACGCTTGGCAACGTCGAGTGTCGTCACACCGGTCGACTTGTCGAGAAGTCCGTCGAAGACAAACTCATGCTTGCAGATGCCTTCGATGGGCAGGTAGTAGCAGTCTTTCAACGATTCCTTGATGTAGTTGGCGTTGAGCACGGCAAGCGGGCCCACATATTTAATATACTCCTTGCCCAGTGACAAGATATAGGTGTAGGCACGCATCATGACGGCAAAGTTGCCCATAAATCCCGAGATGCGTCCCAGCGAATCATCGGAATGATGAAGATAGAACGTGCCGTCGGCAGCCTTGCGCACTTGCGGGTTAGGCAGATAGTCGACCAATGCCTTGGTCACACCCACAGGGCCGGAGCCCGGTCCGCCTCCACCGTGAGGCGTGGAGAATGTCTTGTGCAGATTAATGTGCATGATGTCGAAGCCCATATCGCCCGGACGGCATTTGCCGAGGAGCGGGTTCAGGTTCGCTCCGTCATAATAGAGCAGACCACCGCAGGCATGTACCAGCTCGGCAATCTCGAGCACTTCACTCTCAAAGAGCCCCAGCGTGTTGGGATTGGTCATCATGATTCCTGCAATCGTGTCGTCAAGCAGCGGTTTCAAGTCTTCCACGTCGATGCGGCCGTCAGGCTTGGATTTCACCTCCACCACTTGCAGGCCACACACTGCCGCGCTGGCAGGATTGGTGCCGTGCGCACTGTCGGGAACGATGACTTTCGTACGCTTCAGGTCGCCACGCTTTATATGATATTGACGCATGATCATCAATCCGGTCAGCTCGCCGTGTGCACCGGCAAAGGGATTAAGTGTGAATTCCGCCAGACCGGCAATCTCAGCCAAGGCATGCGACAGATTGTAATACACCTCCAGTGCTCCCTGCACGGTGGAAGCCGGTTGCAAGGGATGCAAGCCGGTAAAAGCCGGCAGGCTGCTGATTTCCTCATTAATCTTCGGATTGTATTTCATCGTGCAACTTCCCAGCGGATAGAAGCCGGTGTCCACGCCGAAGTTCTTAGCTGATATGTTCGTATAATGACGGACAACATCAAATTCGCTGACTTCGGGCAGCTCCGGTGTGTCAGTGCGTTTCAGTCCGTCCGGAAGAGCAGACAATGCGTATTCTTTCATGCGGTTCTCCGGGAGAGTGTAGCCCTTACGCCCCTCTTTGGAGAGTTCAAATATTAATTTATCATAATACTTCATAGCTTACATCTCCTTTATAGTAGCGATTAATCGGTCGATTTCTTCTTTTGTTCGTTTCTCGGTCACACAGAATGACAAACATCCGTTCTCCACCTCAATGCCTCCGAATATGCCGTTTGCCAGCAACTTCTGTTGCACGGCTTCTGCCGGAAGGAGTGAGCGCAAGGTGAACTCCTTCAAAAAGGGGCGGTCATAAAGTTTCTCAAACTTTCCGGTCGCAATCAACCCGTCATGCAGATAATGAGCTCCGCTGTAAGAGAGCTCGTTGACCTCACGCAAGCCTTGCTTGCCCATCAAAGCCATGTAAATAGTGACATAGAGAGCCATCAATGACTGGTTGGAGCAAATGTTACTGTTGGCTTTCTCACGACGGATGTGCTGTTCGCGTGCCTGAAGGGTAAGCACGAAAGCACGCTTGCCATCGACGTCCTTTGTCGCACCGACGATGCGTCCGGGCAACTTGCGCACCAAGTCTTTCGTACACGACAGATAGCCCACGTAAGGGCCACCATAGTTGAGCGGCATGCCTAGCGTCTGTCCATCACCGCAGGCTATGTCTGCTCCCCACTCACCCGGCGACTTCAGCACAGCCAGCGTCGATGGGTCTGCTTGTATGACGAACAAGCCTTTCTTGGCATGAATAGCATCGGCAAACCCGGTGAAATCTTCGATGATGCCATACTTATTAGGTGAACATACAATCACTCCTGCCACATCGCCAGTCTCCAGCTTCTGTTCCATATCAGCCTTGTCGGTCACGCCATCTGTTGCCGGAATGACATCCAGCTGTACGCCGTGATACTTCGCATACGTGTGAACCACCTCCAACGTGTTCGACTGCACGGTTTCCGAAATCAGTATCCGATTTTTCTTCTTACCTGCAGCAACAGCCATGAGCATGGCCTCTGCGGCAGCTGTTGTGCCGTCATACATCGATGCGTTCGTGCAAGCCAATCCGGTGAGTTCGGATATCATGCTCTGAAACTCGAAGATATATTGCAGTGTGCCTTGGGATATTTCCGGCTGGTAAGGAGTGTAGGCCGTGAGGAACTCCGAACGGGAAATGAGTTGTGAGATTACTGAAGGAGCATAATGGTCATAGGCACCGCCTCCGGCAAAGATGGTCAAAGGCTGGTTTTTGGCGCCTAACTTGCAGAAGAAATCCCTGATTTCTGTTTCCGACATTGAAGAAGGCAGGTCGTAGTCCTTTTTCAATATGATGCTTTCAGGAACATCGGCATACAAATCGTCCAGCGAATTCACCCCGATGCGCTCCAGCATATGACGGATGTCAGCATCCGTATGTGGAAAATATTTATAGTTCATAGTCATACTTTTAAATGTGAAACACACAGGCAGCACCTGCCAGAGGCGCCGTCCGTGTGTCGTTTCTGGATGAATGCACTTATTCCTTGCAGGTTGCTTCGTAAGCCTTGGCGTCCATGAGACTGTCGAGCTCTGTCAAGTCAGACAATTCCACTTTGATAATCCAATTGGCGAATGCATCCTGGTTCAACAGTTCGGGTTGGTCGTTCAAGGCCTCGTTGATTTCAATCACCTTTCCGCTCACCGGAGCAATGAGGTCGCTGGCGGCTTTCACGCTCTCCACGGCTCCAAACTCAGCATCCTTCTCCACTTCATCGTCCACGTCGGGCATATCCACATAGACAATGCTTCCCAATGCATGCTGGGCATAGTCGGTGATTCCAATATATCCATAATTACCTTCCACTTTAGCCCATTCGTGTGATTCTGAATAATACAGACCTTCGATAACTTTACTCATTTTGTTGTCTATTTATGGTTAATACTTAAGAGATTATTTCTTGTAGTTCTTCTGATAAAAGCGTTTCTTGCACACGGTGCCACGGAACAACTTCTTGCGGATGCGGATGTCGACCTCCGTGCCAAGTGCGGCATACTTGTTGTCTATCAAGGCCATGCATACGCTTTTGCCGGTGGATATCGACTGGTAGCCCGTGGTCACATGACCGATGCACTGGCCGTCGACTTCAACATCATAGCCATTGCGGGGGACAGCCTTCTCGTGCAACTCGATGCCAACCACCTTCTTCTGGATGCCTTCGGCCTTCTGACGGGCAATGGCTTCCTTGCCGATGAACTCGGGTTTGTCCATCTTCACGAAAGAGCCCAGACCGGCTTCTATCGGGGTGATGTCTTCGCTGAGTTCGTGCCCGTAGAGCGGGAGGGCCACTTCGAAGCGAAGCGTGTCACGGCAACCCAGGCCGCAGGGGGCAACTTCTTTCGAGTTCACGAGCGTGTCCCATACCTTATTTATATAGGCGGCATCGCCATAGAGTTCGAAACCGTCTTCACCCGTGTAGCCCGTGCGGCTGATGAGCACCTTGTGGCCGTCGGTCTCCACTTCCTTGAACGTGTAGAACTCCAGGTCGGACACTTTCACCTGCAAGAGCTTCTCAATCAGTTCCTCGGCTTTCGGGCCTTGCACGGCCACTTCGGCATATTGTTCCGAGAGGTTTTCCACGCGGGCATCGAAGCCTTGGGCATTTTCCTGCATCCAGGCGAAGTCCTTGTCGATGTTGGCCGCATTGATGACCAGGAAGAAGGCATCGGCCGCTGTCTTATAGACCAGGAGGTCGTCGACCACTCCACCTGCGGGATAGAGCATCATGCCATAAAGCACCTTGCCGACCGGCATCTCGCGCACATCGTTGGTGAACAGATGGCCCACAAGGCGTTCGGCATCGGGACCGCTGATGAGCACCTCGCCCATGTGGGAAACGTCGAAGACGCCGCAGGCATGACGCACGGCATTGTGTTCTTCTATGATGGAAGTGTATTGAATTGGCATGTCGAAGCCTCCAAAGGGACTCATCTGAGCTCCCAGTGCGACGTGTTTGTCATAGAGACAAGTTCGTTTAATATTCTTTTCCATGATTTGAAACGTTTATGTTTTTAGGATTCATCATCTTGAAAGAGGAGGTGGAGGAGCTGTCCGGCATCCAGCCCGCGTATGACCGATTCGGGAGAGAGGCCGGCAAGCGCTTTGCAGAATGCCTCGCGCGTGAAGGGCAGGCCGGTGAGCGGACGGAGCAGGCCGCCGTCAAGGTCGCCGGTGAGGAAATAGTCGCCCAGGAGGTTGAACTTCTTCACCATCCCGTTCTTCAACTCCAGGCGAGCTTCCAGCTGGCCGACCCCGGGCACGGTGTCGCGACGCACAAACGTGTAGCACGGGTTGTTGCCGTAGATGAAGTCGTCGGTCAGATACTCCTGCTCCAGGGTGCGGATGGCGGCCACGTCGGCCTCCGTCAGGCAGATTTCTCCTTCGCAGAGCTGCTCGCGGATGAAACGTTTGAAGGCCTCGATGTCAATGTCCACATAGTCGGAAAGGTTGACCACACGCTGGCGGACAGAGGCGATGCCCTTGCTCACGAGCTTCTCGCTGGAGGGTGTGATGGCACGCACGAGGTGCTCCATGTCGGTGTTGAACAGCATCGTTCCGTGCACGATGCTCTTGCCGGGGAGGTGATAGAAGGCATTGCCGGACACCTTCCGCCCTTCGACAAGAATGTCGTTGCGCCCCGAAGCCTCGGCCGGAACGCCGAGCCGGCGCAGGACGAAAGCGACCATGCGCAGATAACGGTCGAAGGTGAAGTTGACGTTTTCGGCCCGCACGATGTAGGAAAACATGACATTGTCCTTGTCGGCATACACACACCCTCCTCCGCTCTTGCGGCGGTATGTCTGGATGCCGTGCGAGCGGCAGTAGTCCAGGTTTACTTCATTTTCAATGAGTTGGTTACGCCCGAAGATGACCGTCGGCTCCACCTGCCACATGAAGAAGCATTCATCTTCATCGAGGCAACGGGCTGCATATTCCTCCATCGCTAGGTAGAACGGCAGGCGATGTTCGGTGTCATCGGGCAGACTGAGATATTTCATCATGCGTCAATTTTCTTTCGCGCCCCAAATATACGGATTATTTTAATACCCTCAATAAAAGACTAACATTTTGTTTCTCCCCTCATGCATTCCAAGGCAGGGACTCCGGCCCGGCCCTACAAAATGACAGACGCCCCTCCGGCGGCAAGGCAGCTGAAAGGGTGCCGGAGGATGCGCGTCAGCGCCTGTTTGACGCAGCTCCTTTCCCGTGCAAAAATGCGACCGGACGCAGTTGGAAACGCGACCGTATGTATTTAAAAATGCGACCTTACGGAGTTTTAACTGCGTCCGGTCGCATTTTCAACTGCGTATATACCCGTTTTCTGCTCCTGCCGGCTCTGCCAGACAGACATGCGTGCCGGTGCCAACATTCGTCACGCCGGCGTCTCCGTCCGGAGGGGACAAAAAAGAATCTTCAAAATTTCCATTATACAAGGAAATGAACTACTTTTGCCCACCAAAATAACAGATTCAAGTAAATATTAAAAAGACTCTATAAAAATGGCAGAACAAAAACACACTCCCAATGCGACGGACGTGGAAGAGGTCCTGAGCTCTTCAGAAGCATACCTTATTAAGAATAAAAAGTTGATTTCAGGTGTCATTATAGCCGTGGTGATTATTGTCGGCGGATGGTTGCTCTATGACCATTTCATTGCCACTCCCAGAGAACTGAAAGCTTCGACCATGCTGGCCAAAGGACAAGAATATTTCTCAATGCGCCAATATGAAATGGCCCTCAACGGTGACTCACTCAGCTTTAAAGGGTTTGCTGCCATCGCCGCCGAAGAAAGCGGAACAGATGCCGGGAACCTGGCCAATGCATACGCCGGTCTTTGCCTTGCACAGACGGGAAGACATGAAGAAGCCATCGCCTATCTGGAGAAATTCAGCGGTAACGACCAGATGGTGGCTCCGGCCGTGAAAGGCGCGTTGGGCAACTGCTATGTGCACAAGGGGGATTTGGAAAAAGGTGCTTCACTCCTGGTGGAAGCAGCCAAAGAAAGCGACAGCCAGTCATTGAGCCCCATCTGGTTGCAGCAGGCCGGCGAAGTGTATGAGAAGCTGGGCAAGAAAGATGAAGCACTGAAAGCCTATCAAACCATCAAGGACAAATATTTCAATTCTTACAACGGAGTCAATATTGACAAGTACATCGAACGCGCTTCAATAAGATGAAGC
>CAZOKL010000085.1:7130-8970 GCA_964580305.1 uncultured Bacteroides sp. | reverse complement strand
CATAAAATTAGCCAACTAATTCATACCCAAAATATTGCGAATTAGTTGGCTAATTTTATACTGTTTACGGAATATCCCTAAATAAATGTACCTGTGACTCCGTGACCTTATGTCTCGAACTCATGTTGACGTTGGCATCAATGCCCATTGAACAATGTGTAAAGAACAATCATTACCAAAATCAGCAACACCCAAAGAACGACAACTGAAGAAGAAGGTTTGGACAACGTGCCGTAGTCCAATGCATTTCCTTGCGGTCTCTTGTCAAACAAGCTGATGATGAACATGCCCACGCAAATGGCCACAAAAAGGTCGAACGACAACATCATGAAATGAGGCCACACACCAGGATATGCCTCAGATGGGAACACCCACAAGTAAAGCAC
Organism: uncultured Bacteroides sp.; assembly: GCA_964580305.1. Taxonomy (GTDB): domain Bacteria; phylum Bacteroidota; class Bacteroidia; order Bacteroidales; family Bacteroidaceae; genus Phocaeicola_A. The sequence goes on along the minus strand of CAZOKL010000085.1, from coordinate 8,584 downwards.
ACCCACCAACAGACTGAAAGCCGTGCCGAAAGTCAACGCAAAATTAGCGGCCCGCGTCGTAGCCCGCTTCCAGAACACACCAAACAAGAACACAGACGCCATCGGCGGAGCGATGAATCCAAGGACAGACTGGAATACATTGAACAAGTTGAGTCCCCTGATGCTGTCGATAGCAATGCAGATTACGATAGATATAATGGCTCCTACCACCGTCACCAAACGACCGATACCGATCATCTCCTTCTCCGAGGCTTTCGGACGATATTTCATATAGATATCCATGGTGAACACCGTACTGAGCGCATTCAGCGCTGAACCCACCGTGCTGACCAGCGCGGCTGTTAACACGGCCATCACCATGCCGACCATCCCTACAGGGAAGAGGTTAGTGACCAGCGTCATGTAAGCTTCATCGGGATTTTGAAGCGTGGGGAACAGGGCTAAACAGATGATGCCGGGGACGATGTATAAGGGCACGTCAAGAATCTTCAACCAACCTGTCAAATTAGCTCCCAGCTGTCCCTGTCTCAGATTTTTGGCCGCCAACACGGGTTGAACCATCGACTGGTCGGTACACCAGAACCAAACGCCCATAACGGGATAGCCTAAAAGTATAGGTAGCCACGGGAAATCCGGGTCATCATTCGGACGAAACATGTTCCAATAGTCCGAGGGAACGGCTGCCGCCAGCCCATTCACACCGCCCACCTTAATCAGACCAACGATGGTCAATGCAGCTGACACAACAATGAGCAACACCATCTGATAGACATTCGTATAGGCCACTGCCTTCAAGCCACCTGCAATGGTGAAAAATGCCGATATCAACAGCAGAATCAATGCCGACTGCCACATGGGAATGTCGAATATCTGGCGAATCAGAACACCTCCGGCAAAAAGCGTCAGTGCCAGCCATGAGATAAGGATGGTCACGATAGTGTACCACGCCAGGATATTTCGCGTCGACTGCCCGAAACGCCGCCCCATAAATTCCGGCAGTGTTGTGACTTTCGCGCCCAAATAGCGCGGAGCGAAGACAAACGCTAACAGACAGATGAAAACAAACGCATACCAAGCATAATTACCTGACACCACACCTGTCGTGAATCCCGCACTTGCTGAAGCAATCAGCATGGACGGACCGACGTTTGTCCCCCACATGGAAAAACCGATGTGATACCAGCTCAAAGAATGTTCAGCCATGAAAAGACTGCTTCCTTTCTTACGTTTCAGACTGGCCCAGATGCCGATACCAATCAAAAAAATGAAGTACACGCCCAAGATGACCCAGTCAACAGGTTCCAAAAATTTCACATTCATACTCTTTATCAGATATTAAGGTTTTCAATTCATACATTGTTGTGTTTTCAAGATTCGGATGACATGACAGCCCAACTCCGAGAACCGAATTAAGTGTGTGTCAAAACGGGCTTAAAAACAATGTTTCGACACAG
>CAZOKL010000085.1:0-7030 GCA_964580305.1 uncultured Bacteroides sp. | reverse complement strand
GAGAACCGAATTAAGTGTGTGTCAAAACGGGCTTAAAAACAATGTTTCGACACAGCCTCCTTTTTCGCATGAAAATGCGACCGTATGCATTTGAAAATACGACCGTATGCATTTGAAACCGCATATGGTCGCATTTTTAACTGCGTATAGACGCATTTTCAACTAAAAAATAAACAAAAAACAAGGAAGCCAAAGCCGGATGAATCACACATGGCTTCCATGTCAATTCATCTATTATGCCGCACCAATCAGATGTTTAGCCACCTGCACGGCAGAGTTGGCATTGTCACTATAACCGTCTGCACCAATCTCGTCGGCGAAGGCCTGATTCACGGGCGCACCACCCACCATGATTTTCACCTTGTCACGGATGCCGGCAGCCTTGACTGCATCGATGACATCCTTCATATAAGTCATCGTCGTGGTCAACAATGCACTCATGCAAAGAATATCGGCGTGATTTTCCTCCACGGCCTGAACAAATTTATCAGCCGGCACATCAATGCCGATGTTGATTACTTCAAATCCACACCCTTCAAGCATAGAAGCAACGAGATTTTTGCCGATGTCGTGCAAATCGCCTTTCACCGTCCCGATGACCACGCGACCAATCGTGGTTGAAGCATTACCCTGCAAGAGCGGCTTCAGCAGTTCCAATGCGCCTTTCATCGCACGACCGGCCATCAGAAGTTGAGGAACAAAAGCCTTGCCGTCCTGGAAGCGTTGTCCGATTTCTCCCATCGCCTTAATCATGTAATTATTGATTACGATTTGAGGAGCAATTCCCTTCTCAATAGCTTTCTTAGTCATTTCCACTGCCGGTTCAAGTTTTCCAGAGACAATAGCGTCAAATAAAGGTTGCAGCTCTTCATCCTCCTGCTGAGAAACCTGCACATGAATTGTTTCGTCTTGAGTTGTTTGTTGTTCTTTTGTATATTCCTTATTTGTATTTGATGAAGATGTGTTTCTATACTCTTCCACGATGCGCATGGCCTGTTCCACCTCACGTTCATTATGGAAATCCATTTCCAAATGCACACCATCAGTACCGATATTGTCGAGCAATGGTTTCAATTCGTCCACTGTCACCCAACTGGCCAGAATACTCTTTCCGCCAGCCAGAATACGCTTGTAAAGATCATACCATTTCGGTGAACCTCCCTGCGGTTCACCCACACCAGGTGTCCACTGAATGGCATTCAATTCCTCAATCTCCAACAATGCAGGCAGATGGCGTATAGCACCTACTCCGTCAAGATGATAGAGAGTGTAGTCTATCTTCTGGCATTGCTCGCGAATAAATGGCTGCACAAAGCGACGATAGTCCTCCTCGCTAATCATTGTCGATATATCACTCTGAACCTTCGTCATCTTCCCGGGAGCCCAAGAAGAAAAGTAGCAAAAAGCCATCTCATCACCTTCACGAATGATGTCATACAACTCATCAAACACCCGAAAATATACGTCATTAATCTGTTGTATCTGATGTTCAAGTATTTCAGGCTGCATCACTGTGTCAAGCAATACTTTATCCGTACCTTTAATAGCTGCCAGCACATCGAGTCCTTCCATCAGATCTGGCATCCCGACATAATAATGTCCTTGTGCTTTCTTTTTGCAGGCAAGTAACAAATCTTTGTGCAGTTTCCAAGCCGCATTATTTTCCAAATCGAACTTGATATCGTCGGTATAGTTCGGATCGGGATGAATCCAAATGGTGTCTTCCCCACCTTCGAAAACGCCTCCCAGAATCGCAGCTAACGACCCTGGTCCTAACTGGGTATTAGCTACAGGCAACATGTCTGCCAAAAGTGAACTATGCGCAACATACCAATCCAGATAAGCAGCCCGCCATTCAGGGTCAAACCATTTTTGATTTAAATCCTTGGGAGGCGTCGGTGCCGGAACATCAGCGTGAGGAGTTACCCCTTCCTGAAAATGTTCCCACATATTCAGCACAATGCCCTTATGGTTCCACCAATCAATATAGTGTTGCTTGGTTTCATCCATATTTTTTTTCCATGTATTCATAAAACTCTGCTTTTAAAATTATAATAGATTCTATATTTCATTATTGTTATTCTTCGGGAAGATAATACCTGATTACCCAAGAATCTGATTTTTGATAACATATCAAGAATAAAATCCCAAACGTTACCGAGATGAACATGAACGGTGAGAAAATATCACAAGGCACTCCGTAAACGCTAAAACAATAAATCAGGTGATAACAGCAGTGTCGGATAAACATGTATATCATCACCTGACTCTTTTATTTTATTTCCAGATACCTTTAAAGTGCTCGTCAATTCTCAACATCACACTCTTACTCAAATCCATTTCATCTGTACAATCCACATCTTCAGGGTAAATTGGAATCTCTGCACCTTCACGCACATAAACCGGCATTTCATCCAAAGGTACTTCTATATCCTTAAGCCATTGTTCGCCAAGGATATGCTCTCCCGTAAAGAAGTTCACCCATTTTCCCTCAGGAAGATAGACATCACGGCAATCATTGCTATTCATCACTGGAGCAACGAGGAAATCATCTCCAAAATAGTACTCATCGTCAATATGCCAACACATCCTATCTGTAGGATGCTCAAAAATCAAAGCCCGAAGCACAGCATAACCACTCTGAGTAGCCTTTTTACTTTGCTCATAGATATATGGCAAGAGTTTGTAACGCAATTTCCACCATTTCTTTACCATTGGAGCGATAGCAGGATAATGCCACGGTTCACGTTTGTTTGTCCCATGATAGCGTATATGCGACGAAAATACGCCAAACTGTGTCCAACGCATATAAACTTTGTCATCAACAATCGAGTTCATGAAATTCGGCAACGTGTGGAAACCCGGTACATCATGGCTCCAAAATGCAAATCCTGACAGACCAAAATGTAAACCTCCTTTCAACGAGCCAGCCATACCATCCCATGAACTACAAGAATCACCACCCCAGTGAAGTGGATAGCGCTGACATCCAGCCCAGGCTGCACGAGCCCACACAATTCCGTCACCTGTGACTTCCTTCGTTATCTCATAAGCAGCCTTCTGATAGAGTAATGCATAAAGATTGTTTAACAACTCTGGAGGCATACCTTTATATTTTGCATCCATGTGAATGTTCTCTCCAAAATCAGTTTTTATGCAGACGATTCCCATATTAAGCAAATTCTTCAGCAACCCCTTATACCATTCCGTAGCTTGGGGATAAGTAAAGTCTATGGTTCCGGCATAATCCAAAGCAGAAAAATTGGAGCCTTCAGAAACTTGCTGTTTGGACAGTGGGGCAATATAATCATTCTTCCGAGCTTCATCTATCTGTTCTGCATCTTCAGCAACATAGGGCAACTGCCACAGAGACACACGAAAACCTTTATCTTTCAACCCTTGAATAAAGCCTTGTGGATCAGGGAAGCGTTCTTCATTGAACTTCCATTCACACAACCAGTCTGTGCGGAACCATCCCGTGTCTAAATGAATCACATCACAGGGGTAGTGCTCTGCACGCAAACGGTCACAAATCTCATTTACCTCATCTGCACTAAAATAAGTCATACGGCTCATCCAAATACCAAAGCTCCAAAGAGGAGGCAAGGAAGGATACCCAGTCAAATCACGATACCCACGTAAAATCTCCTCAACGGTGTCCCCAGCAATCACAAAAGCATCTATCATCGCTTGGTCGTTCAGGAATTCAACAGAACGCGTGGATACGTGAGCCAATGAAAGTTTGCTGTGAGCACAAGTGTGATAAAAAGTGCCGTACATGCGGCTAGACAAATAAAATGGAATGTTCTTATAGGTTCGACGATTATTTACACCTTGACCATCTTGATTCTTCAAGAAAAATGTATGCCCACTCAAATCCATTTTCGTAAAACGCTCACCCGTACCAGCAAAACATTCATCAGCCTTGCACTCAAAAGATAAAGTCGCACGTTCTTTATGTCCGTCCTTGACACAATACGCCAACGGCAACCCATCATAACGTGGAGGTGAAAAATGATCATAAGCTGCCAAATGAATTTCACGTTTACCGTCAGGATACACAACCATATCAAGAGTTTCTTGAGGAGTCGGCAAAAGATCACTCCAATGATCCAACTTGGGTTCTTTCACACTAATCCATGCACGACGCACACCATCATTAGAATATATTGTCCATTCACCATCACCGGCTTTCACCTGTAAAGGAAGTTTCTGCACACGCTCACTAAATTGAAACATTTCAGACTGGTCTGTCATCTCCAATTCTCCAAAACCACAAAACAAGCGAATTATCTTGTTGCTATATTGACGAAGAATCAATATATATTCTTCCCGTGGTACCGAAGTATCAGCAACCATATCATTAGACAAGACCTGTTTCTGAAAAGGAACTGTGATATATACATCTCCATCCTTTTCAACCACAGCGGTAGGCTTACAAGCTTTCCATAGAGATTCATTTCTTGAAAGCTCTAAGTCAAAATCCATGAAGTCAAATAAATGATAGTTTGTTGGTCTCATATTTTTACAATTTTGTTACTTTATATTGTTTTTGAGTTATGGCTTCCTTATTCCTGCATTCATCTTAATAGCCTTATCTACTTTCGGTCCATTTACCTTCCACACATTATTAGGACCCGGTTGATTTGAATCAAAACGTTCCTCTGGGCACCAGTTGTTTTCTACAGTGTAACCATCTGTCGCCTCATCAAAATATATATAAAAGGCTCGATCATTCGTCGCATAAGGCGCATCTATCAAATGTTCGATGCGATTATTCCGTATAACCGAACCCGCCTGATAAGACAATGTATATAACCCTCCAGCATCATACAAACGTTGTGCAAAATGGTGTACATAATTAGCTTCTATACGATTATTCTTCATACCACTTTCCAAAAGAGTCCACCCCCAACCTACACAAATACCGGAATAGTTCACATAGGAAACTTCATTGTGAGAGATGGTTACATTCTTCACATAACCAGCACCTATACCCACACAACCCCAATCTTCATTAGACACTTCTGTAATAAGATTATCATGCACCTGGATGCACGAACATAATTCATTTTCATTGATAGGTTTAAAAGGCACGTGCGTCTCAAACCCTCCATCAGGAAAAGCTCCTATAAGTAAGGCCGTACCTCCAATATCTGTAAAACGACAAAAACTTACCACCGAATTTGTAACAGCCCATTCATAGTCTAGTCCTGTAGCTCCCAAGCGTTGAAATGTACAGCCTTCAAAATCTATATTATTAGAACCTTTAACCGTAATTGCAGCTTCCGGGCGAGCTATCCACGCTTGATTTTCTAATGTTGATTTTTCCGGCAAGCCGGGAATCATTAATTTATATGCATCTAATAGACGAAATCCACCTTGCAATGTGACATGTCCTTCATAAGACGGCTTATTCCATGCCGTATGCTCAAAACTAATATTTTTGAATTTAATATACTGAACTGGACGTTCCAATGAACCATCCACTACTACCAACTTTTCTAATGCTGGTACAATAACTATAGCTTGATTCATATCTTCATCTTCACGAGGATAATAATAAATCCGTCCAGAAGGATACTCTTGATACCATTCTCCTGGTTCATCAAGCAATGCTAAATCATTGACTAAACAAAAAGACGAATTACCTCTCTCTCCACCAATTACAGGTTGTGGCCATGGATGGGAAAATTCCAAATGACTCTCTGGCTCATGAAAACGCACTATGGTAGAATCTCCCATAGTCTCCATACTACGCACTCGAAGTATTGCTATTGCCCAACGTTGATGGACAATCATTTCCAACAAAGGAGCATCTTCCAAACTTTTCACTGACGGTGTTGGTATTGTGATCGTCTCATTCTGAGGATTAAAGTTCAACATTCGTTCCATTACCCCATCGACAAATTGGGAAGCTCGTAGTGCCTTTCGGCCATTCACCCACATCTGACGAAATTCCAAATGACGATTACCAATAGACGGAGCCTCAGCCACCCAAATTTTACCCTGCACTGAATCCGGCAATCGAGGATTAGACTCTGTAAGTGGTTTCCAGCCAGTAACCTGTAAGCCTCCACTCACTACAGCCCCTTCATCAGATTCTATAACTGTTGGACTCTTGGCTGTGCCACTATCTTCCGGACGAAAAAATAAAGATTTTTCTTGAGAATAAATGCCACCTGTCAAATGAATATATATTCCTCCTTCTACTTCCGGACTCTGAAGACGCCGCCATTCACGAGCTTGCTTAACAGCTTTTTCTATAGTGCGAAAAGGAGAGTCACGCGTGCCTTTATTATTATCATCACCTATAGGAGAAACCCAAATGTCACCAGCCCAAACTAAAGACTGACTTAAAAGACAGAAAGCCAATGTATATAACAACTTCTTCATTACACATTGTGTTTTTTACATCATCATAGTTTTAGATGGACGCAAATTTACAAAAAATCTGTGGAAAAACCTTCGAAGTTCAGTAGATTAACGCAATAAAAATTGAAAATTAAGCAATCTAGGAGAAAAATGCCAATTTGTAGATAGACTGAAAAGCGTTTTATGAGGATTGCAACAGAAAAACGGTTTCAAATTATTACCTGATGAAAGCACAGCTCTAACAGTCTCTGTGTGTTTTCACGTTCTGCACAAGTTTGTCTCTAAAGAAATAACTCGTTGATTTATAGTTTGAAGTTACGAAATAGTTCTTAGTGATTGGAAATGAGCGGTCGTTACCGGCTCAATGTAGCATAGTTATCCACTGCATTATTCTTCTGCGCGTTGCGTAACCTTCAAAGAGCTCTTCACCTACAAAGGTATTTCTAAAACGGAGATTCTGCAATAAACCCAAATCGGTCGTTAGAATACCCTATTTCCGTGGTCTTGCTTGTAAAATGTTGAAAACAAGTATATTGCAAGTCTAATTTTCTAATGGCGATCATTAGAAAAATAAATTTATAAACCACTGTTTATCTGTATATTAACGTGAGCTCGATATAAATCAAAACATGGTAAGTTGCCCGTCCTTGACAAA
>CAZOKL010000084.1:0-9136 GCA_964580305.1 uncultured Bacteroides sp. | reverse complement strand
CAAATTTACAGCTCTGCATCTGCAAGAAATTATCTAAGCAGGAAATATACAGGAGAAGCGGATGTACGGGAAACGAGCACATCCGGACAAGATGAAAATATACACAATGGATTATTCGTGACGAATCGTCGTATGGTCGTAGTAATACCAATATGTCTTCCGGTAGTCGGAAGGCGATAATTGATAGCATTGATAGTTGCGGCCTAAGGCTGACATGTCAAAAGGCGGCTCTGCCTCGGCATGCAGAGCATAGTAAAGAAAAAGTGCCTCCAGGTAAACGTGTGGAAGGGAAGGCTCCACATGGCAGAAGTAGTCCAGTTCCTCGGCAAATAAGTCCAATTCTTTCTGCAACAGGAGTGCACAGAGATAATAATCCAATGCCGGTTTGTAGCCCGTATCTTCATGGCAAAGACGTCGCAAATAATCCGTGACACTTTCGCCCGGGCGTGGTTCATCTCCCAAGTAAGCATATATTGTCGAAGCCTTCAGCCATGTGGTCGCCGGACTGCCGGCCTCGAACAACAATCCTCGTGACGCATCCCGCTGCGGATAGTCAAAAAGCCGCTCCGGCAACGCGTTCATGTGGCTCAGGGCATACGTCCGCATGACTGTCAGTTCACGGGAGGTGTGAGGAGAAGCCGCTCCTATGGTCAGCACGGTCGCATAGTCGTCATGCAGCAAGGCTGCGTCAGCCGCGGTCTCATAGTGAAACACTTCATCCGTGTTGCCCCATGCCATGCACCCGACGCACAACAGGAACAGCATGATGTTGTTGGGCAACAGACGGGCCACCCACAAAGTCTGTTGGCCGTCTCCGGAAAACCAATCCACATGCCGGTACACCCATGACCATCCGAACAAGGCCGCAACCGACAGCGGAATAATCCAAGCCCAGTGTCCGATTGTTACTTCTTGGTAGATGCTCTTGTCAATGTCTGTGATGCACGAAAGCAGCAACACAGATGGCAGATAGGTCAACGCATGGCACCGTTCCGGCATACGCACGAGCCGACTCACGCCGAATTGCACCAAACAAAGTATGAGCGTGATGATCCACGTCCCCCAACGGGCTGCATACGATGTCTGTCCGTCAGAGAGCACTTTCTGAAGCATCTCAAGCAAATGAGTCTGAAAGAAAAGATATGACAAACAGAATATAATAAAAACGAAGCCACACGTAAAGCGTATGCTACGTGCGGCTTCGTTTCTTATTGTTGAATCTTTTGCCATAAATATAATTATTCCTTTACTTTCCGAAGGACGACAGCCGACCGGGCCGGGAGGTAAAGTTTCAGCCATTCTTTCTTGTCCCTCGCATACAACTGGTCATAATTGGTGAAATGTCTCACAGTGTCGTCAGCCAATCCGTTGCCGCCAAACTGCACGGCATCCGTGTTGAGCACCACTTCATAAGAACCACGTGGCACAAGGAAGCCATAATCCACAAACGAACGTGTTGGGCTGAAATTGAAAACAAAGATGTGGTCACGACGCATGTAAGCCAACACCTGGTCGCCGTCATTGTGCCATATCTCCACGACCGGTGTCTTCTGGATGTTCTTCACATCTTTGACAACCTCCAACATGGCTTTGTCGAAATCACCCAGATAGCAATAGCACAAGTCTCGGTTGTCGACCAGACTCCACTGACGGCGTGCATACTTGTAGCTCCATCCATTGCCTTCACGCGGAAAATCAATCCATTCGGGATGCCCGAACTCATTGCCCATAAAGTTGAGATAGCCACCATTCATTGTTGAGCAAGTCAACAGGCGAATCATCTTATGCAAAGCAATGCCGCGGTGCGCCCGTTCATTCTCATCTCCTTTCTTAAAATGCCAATACATGTCTGAATCCACCAAGCGGAAGATGATAGTCTTATCACCCACCAATGCTTGGTCATGACTTTCGGCATAAGAGATTGTTTTCTCGTCTTTCCGGCGATTGGTCACTTCCCAAAACATGCTGGATGTTTTCCAGTCCTCATCGACTTTTTCCTTGATGATTTTAATCCAATAATCAGGGATATTCATTGCCAAGCGGTAGTCAAATCCATAGCCGCCATCAACAACCGGCAACGCCAGTCCGGGCATACCGGACACTTCTTCAGCAATGGTGATAGCTTTTGAGTTGACTTCATGAATCAGAAGATTGGCCAAAGACAAATAACAGATAGCATTGTCATCTTCATGCCCGTTGTAATAATCATTATAACTGCAAAAGGCTTCACCCAAACCGTGACTATAATAGAGCATAGATGTCACTCCGTCGAAACGGAATCCATCAAACTTAAACTCCTCCAACCAATAGCGACAGTTGGACAACAAGAAATGCAGAACCTCATTCTTTCCATAGTCAAAACATAGTGAATCCCATGCCGGATGTTCGTGCCGCTCACCAGGATAGAAGTACTGGTTAGGGTCGCCAGCAAAATTACCAAGTCCTTCGACTTCATTCTTGACAGCATGTGAATGCACGATGTCCATAATCACGGCAATGCCATTCTGATGAGCCTCATCAATCAGCTGCTTTAACTCATCAGGAGTACCAAAACGCGAAGACGGAGCAAAAAAGTTGGATACGTGATAACCAAAACTCCCATAGTAAGGATGTTCCTGAACGGCCATAATCTGAATGCAATTATATCCATCTGCAATCACACGCGGCAACACATTCTCACGGAATTCTGTGTATGTCCCCACTTTTCCTTCCTCCTGCGACATACCTATATGGCATTCATAAATCAACAGAGGAGAAGTGTTTGATCTGAAGACACGTTTCTTAAATTTATAAGGTTTCTCAGGATCCCACACTTGCGCACTGAAAATCTTTGTTTGTTCATCTTGTACGACTCTACGCACCCATGCAGGAATACGCTCTCCACATCCACCATCCCAATATATCTTCAGCTTATATAAATCACCGTGCTTCAACACGTCGGGTTTCAGTTTAATTTCCCAATTATCCGTATTACGCAGGCGCTTCAACTTAAATTCCGGTTTTTCCTGCCAACCATTAAAGTCACCAATCAAATAAATCTCAGTCGCATTAGGTGCCCACTCACGGAACACCCATCCCTTGTCTGTCCGATGCAATCCAAAATAAAGATGCCCCGACGCAAAGTCTGCTAATGTCCTCCGCCCATTTTTGGTCAGTTCCTTTACCTTGTCCATCACATGTGCATGACGTCCATTGATTGCATTTTCGAAAGGCTCCAACCATGAGTCATTCTTTAGTAGCCTTAATTTCAGTTCCATAACCAGGAGATTTATTTAAACTCGTACTTTTACAATTACTTTCTGAATGCTTTCTTCATCAGCTATGCAAGGAGCATGTCCGTCTTGAGGGAAGAATATGGCAAACATTCCCGGATGAACCGGAATATAGGCTTCTGAAAGAAGCGCAAACTTCGTTATGTCTTTTTCTGCATTATAATCACCTTCGGGCAAATTACATGCCGGAGTATATCCCATTACTTCCGTACATGACAAAGGAATTTGAATATCGATGAAATTCTTGTGAGTTTCTAATTGCGCTTGTTCTTTCGTCTTTCCTTTAGCTATAGAAAAATTTACGACCAAGTCTTTTCCCTGTAATTCCACTTTACCCACCTCATGAGCTTTCAAATCTGTTGTTTTCAGATATTCAATAGCTTTAGCAAACAATGGATTTACAGAAGCATATTTCTCCAGATTGTCTAATGTGTCAATGATCATAATTCTTAAGGATTAAAAGGGTTTATAATATTTCAGTCGCACAAATATAATGAGTTTTGTACTATATGTAACAAATCTTCGTGAATTTTTCCATTACTTGCAAGAACTTCCTTTCCACTATAGAAATTATCCCCATTTGTAAACGTCGACACTTTGCCACCGGCCTGCTGCACGATGAGTGCTCCTGCCGCAATATCCCATGGTCCAAGAAATGCTTCTAGTCGCGCTTCAAAACGACCAGCTGCAACATAACACAGTTCAGCTGCAGCTGAACCTTGCACACGGATTCCTCCAACATGACCATATAACTGATTAATGACATCAACCATAAATGCACGGCTACGCTCTGCCTGATACGGAAAACCCAACTGGATAAATGCCTCATCCAATATAGACACAGAAGAAACATGTATCTCCTGTCCATTCATAAAAGCCGGGCTACCCTTCCACGCCCAAAAACATTCATTCCGACAAACCTCATACACGACTCCCATTAATACTTCTGTGGCATTTCGCAAGGCAATGCTGACACAGAAAGGAGCATTACCATGTATGAAATTAGTTGTCCCATCCAAGGGGTCAACAACCCAACAATATTCTTCCGCCGTGTGAGACGCACTTCCTTCTTCCGTGATAAAGCCTGCCTCTGGAAGGATCTCACGAAGACGAGCAACAATTTGACGTTCCGACTCTTTATCTACATAAGAAACATAGTCATGAGCACCTTTCTTTTTCACACATTCACGATGGAAATTCATGCATTCATGACGCAAAAAATTGCCTGTTTCACATGCCAGACTACGAACTTCGGCCGTTATCTTTTCCAATTCTAACATATTTCTCACTTCATTGTCACTCACTTGCTGACTATATCCAAACGTCCAAACTTGTAAGTGCCCCGACGAATGACATTACCATCACTATCCTTTTCTATAAATGGACCGTCTTTCACATCTTGCTTAAAAAAGCCTTCAAAACGATTACCATCTTTATCAACAAGTGTTCCTTGCCCGTCTTTTTTACCTTGAGAAAATTGTCCCTTATACATCGAACCGTCAGCATTGATCAATTCACCATAACCATCTGCAAGATTATCTTTCCACTCTCCTTTATAGACATCACCATTCATCCATGTATAGGTACCTTTACCTTCACGTTTATTCTTTTTCCACTGTCCATCATAAACAGAGCCATTAGCCCAAGTAAACTTACCATTTCCAGTCTGTTCGCCATCAACAAAATCACCCACATACATATCACCATTAGCATGAGTATAGATGCCACGACCTGTACGTTTGCCATGAAAATAATCACCTTCATATTTGTCTTTATTATTATATATGTATGTTCCTTTCCCATGTTGTTCATTATTGCTCCATTCACCAACATATTCATCACCGTTGGAATAGTAATACTTGCCCTTACCATCGCGCATATCGCTTTTCCATTCACCCACATAACGCGAACCATCATTCCAATCCAACGTTCCTACACCACTTTTCTTATCATTCTTCCAATCTCCGGTATAAAAAGCCCCATTCGCCCACGTGTACTTACCTTTTCCTTCACGCTTGTCATAAGTCCAATTTCCTTCATAGATATCACCATTATAATAATACATGGTACCTACTCCATGCTGGTGATCGGCATACCACATTCCCTCATAACGATTATTATTATTGAAATATTTAATACCTTTTCCATGACGGACATCCTGATACCAGATTCCCTCATAGCGTTCACCGTCTTTCTTGATGTAAACGCCATAACCTTCACGCTTTCCTTTCACATATTCACCTTCATAGGTATCACCATTTTTAAAGAAAGTTTTGCCTTTACCGTTCGGTTTACGACTCTTTATCTCACCGGTGTATTCAGCACCGTCCTTAAATGTGTAATTACCAATCTTGATTTGTGCATTTCCTGAAAAAGAAATTACGAATAGGGAAAGCACATATAATATATATTTCTTCATCATGAATTATCACAGTTTTATATATTCGTTCAAATGTAGCAGATTCCACCTTATATAACAAAACTTATTAAGTTTTCTTTCACTTTCTGGCATTTCAAGCATTCACCTCATCACATTTTTTACCAGCTATCACCCCCGTAAAGCTTTCCTTACGCAAATATTTGCAAGCCATGTCACGTACATCTCCACTCGTGATATCCGCTACAGTTTGCTGGGCTCTCGTAAAAAAATCATCCGACAATCCAGAGGTCTCCAGGAATATATAAGCATCAGCCAAGGAAAAGGGACTTTCGTAGTTGCGACACATATCGCCCATTACATAATTCTTCACCATGTCCAATTCTTTGCCTGTCACCAATTCAGTCTGTAAGCGATCCATTTCATACTCCACTTCACGTATGACTTTACTGGCATACTCATTAGCTGCTTGTGTGTTTACAACCAACATATTGCGAAAAGGATAGGATACAAGCCCTGCACCAATGCCATAAGTATAACCCTTATCTTCACGTATGTTTTTCATCAGTCGGCTTCCGAAATATCCTCCAAAAAGTGTTACCAAAAATCGTAGCTTCAAGAAATCAGGATGCTGAGAATCAATCGTAAAACATCCCATACGAACAGCACTCTGCAATGCTTCAGGACGCTCGATAAAACACAATTTTCCATTCCAACTCTCTGGAGAACAATCTACCAACGATGGAGAAACTCCTTCAGCACTGCCCCACATATTCTGCCCCAACTCAGACTCTACAAGTTTCAAGATTTCATCTGTCACATAACCTGATAAATAACAAGTACAATTCTTTGCACAATAATAGCGCTGATACATCTCACGTAAAACTGCAGTTGTTAACTGCTCATAATCCTCAATTTCAGCATAACGTCCAAAAGGATGATTACGTCCAAAAAGACGAATATTTAATTCTTTCCGGGCCAATACCTCCACCTTTTCCTTATTGACAAGGAACTGCTGCCTATTCCCATCCACGACGATTGCAAACTCTTTTTCCGGAAATGTCGGTTCCTTCAACATGGACACCAGCAATGTAAATGTTTGTGCAAAATATTTGTTCAGTGAATACAACGTCAAAAACGAATGAGTCATGGAAGATGAAACATCCAACCATGCACCATAATAATCCAATTTTTCAGCTATCTCAGAGGAAGAAAAACAAGCTGTACCTTCACGCAACATACGAGTAGTGAAAACAGCCTGTAAGGGTTGAGTCTGTTCCAACAGTCCACCTCGAATCATTACATCCAGACGAACGACTTCTTCCTCCCCCGCACGAAACACTCGCACGGGTATTCCATTGGGCATCTGTAACATCTCCGGCTGTTGCAGATGGAATGTTTCCATCGAATGAACGGAGGGTTGTTTTGTCCTATCTAACTCCATGTAATCTTATAAAATCTTCAGCTTTCACCAAATCTTCCGGCGTATCAATACCAATAGTTTCCACTTGGCAGACACCTACTTTAATCGTATATCCATTTTCCAGCCAGCGTAGTTGCTCCAAAGACTCTGCTATCTCCAGCACAGACTGTGGCATAGCCGTAATCGCCTTTAATACTTCTGCACGATAAGCATATAGCCCGATGTGTTTATAAAAGGTATGAGCAGAGAGCCATTTTTCAGGTGTGAGACTACGCAAATAAGGAATAACCGAACGACTGAAATAAAGCGCATGCATACGTGAATCCACTACAACTTTGGGGGAATTGGGGTTCTCCAACGCCGTCAAACCATCAGCCTCAGTAAAAGGCTTGACAAGCGTTGCTATCTGAGTAGTTTCATCATCAAAACAAGCTTTCACCGTTTCAAGTTGTTCCTGCTGAATAAAAGGTTCATCACCTTGGATATTGATGATTACATCAAATTCAGCCCCTATTTTCGTATAAGCTTCATAACAACGATCTGTTCCACTTCGATGAGATGTCGAAGTCATAACAACCTTTCCACCAAAGGCCTTTACAGTAGCTTCAATACGTTCATCATCGGTAGCGACATACACATCATCAAGAACATCGCTCACCTGTTCATACACGCGTTGGATTATTGGTTTGCCTCCCAGCAACTTCAATGGTTTACCAGGGAACCGAGTAGATGCATATCTTGCAGGGATTATTCCTATAAATTTCATAACAACTTATTTCTTAATTCCAATCTCAAAAGCCTACCAAGGCATCAGAACGGGAATCCTTAAACTTACAATAGTGAAAAGACAAAAAAACTATGCCATTACGCGATATACAACTGGATTTTTATTCATGGAATAGACAGGTTATAAATCATATCCTCTACTTATTATCCATACATCGTCTTCTGAAAGAATTTCGTCTCGACACAAGCTCTATGACTCTTCCCATAGAATTCTTGCAAATATACTCAACTTCCTTTGGAGTTCCTAACCGAATGTATTTATTTTGTCCGCTATTATGAAAAATGTTATTTGCATCATCTCTTTAGGTTCAAACACCGATGCTGTTTCCAACCTCCAAAAGGCGCGTGACCTTCTACTGCGTGCTTATCCTGGTATTTCATTTTCTCCCATCCAGGAGACCTCTCCTGTCAACATGAAGCATAATCAAAGCCCGTTTTTGAACCAACTTGCCAAATTCTTTACTGAGCAAGAGGCTGACGAAGTACACACAGCATTAAAAATCATGGAACGATTTTGTGGGCGTCGTCCCAGTGACAAAGAACAAGAAACCATCCACATTGATATTGACCTCCTGGCACACGGGGACACCATCATCAAGCCTATAGACTTTGCCCGTTACGCCAACGACATCAAAGCACTGTAAATTACAGACGCTTCAATGCTAATTTGATGACCTGCTCCACTGGAATGTCTGGCATCTCTTTTAATATGGTATGTACGACTTTCTGCGATGCTACTGCCGGGAACCCCAACATGGTAAGAGCCGCAACGGCTTCTTCTACAATTTCCGGTTCAGGATAAGCCATGCCGGTTTGTCCCATCGAAGTACCAACAACATCAATGGTCTTTATCTTATCTTTCAAATCAACAATAATTCGCTGGGCTGTTTTCAGACCGATTCCTTTCACTGTTTTTAATATCTTGTCATTACCACTACTAATGACTTCACATAGCTCCACTGTCGTCAAAGCTGATAAAATCATGCGCGCTGTATTACCTCCTATACCTGACACGGAAATCAACAGCATGAACAATTCTCGTTCTTGTTTATCAACAAAACCATAAAGTATATGCGCATCCTCACGGATAGATTCATAAATATACAACTTTGTCCGTGGTAAATTTTGTATGGCGGAAAACGTGTTAAGTGAGATATTTATTTCATATCCAATTCCCCCACATTCAAGAATAGCATAAGTCGGAGTCAATTCCGAAATATCACCTTTAATATATTCTATCATAACATATCATTCTAGTTTCGTATTGTTCGTTACAAA
>CAZOKL010000083.1:0-9231 GCA_964580305.1 uncultured Bacteroides sp. | reverse complement strand
TTCCGATGAGGATTATCCAACGCTCTATTTCGTTAAGTCAGTGTGTAACCGCTTATTATTCATGCATACGAATGATGTCCATGCCCTTACGGATGGCTTCTTCGTTCATGGGAATGAGGTGATGATGGCGTTCGGGGAGTGTCTTGCGCAGTCCTTTCAACACGGACTCTATGCTAACAATGGGATGCAACTTCAAGAGACCACCCAAGACAATCATATTAAAAGCCTTTATGTTATTCATCTCAGCAGCAGCATCCATAGCATCAATGCGATACACACTGATATCTTTTCGCGTCGGTGGTTCATTAATGCCATAACCGTCATAAATGAGCGTACCGCCCGATTTCACTTTGTTCTCAAATTTAGCCATGGATGGTTGGTTCAGAATAATGGCTGTGTCATAACTGCTCAAAATAGGTGAAGAGATACGTTCATCACTGACAATGACAGTCACATTGGCCGTTCCTCCACGTTGTTCCGGTCCGTAAGCCGGCATCCAGCTCACTTCCTTGCCTTCCATCAAGGCTGCATAAGCCAAAATCTTACCCATCGACAACACACCTTGTCCACCAAAGCCTGCTATAATGATTTCTTCTGTTTTCATTGCTTTTACTCCTTATCTTTTAAGTCCCCCAACGGATAATAGGGGAACATGTTTTCTTCCATCCACTTATTGGCTGCCACGGGTGACATTTTCCAACCCGAGTTGCAGGTGGACACGATTTCGACAAGATTTGAGCCCTTGCCGGTCATCGAATTTTCAAATGCCTTGCGAATAGCTTTCTTGGCTTTGCGGATGGCCGCCACCGTGTGCACAGCCTGACGTGTCACGTATGCTGTGCCTTCAAGTGTGGCAGCAATCTCAGTCATGTGAAGGGGATAGCCGTGTATTTTCGCATCACGGCCGTAGGGACAAGTGGCAGTTTTCATACCCAACAAGGTGGTTGGGGCCATCTGTCCGCCCGTCATACCATAAATAGCGTTGTTGATAAAGATGATGGTAATGTTTTCCCCACGGTTGAGTGCATGGATAGTTTCGGCCGTACCAATGCAAGCCAAGTCTCCGTCGCCTTGATAGGTGAACACCAGACGATCGGGCCAGAGGCGCTTGATGGCCGTAGCCACAGCAGGAGCACGTCCGTGTGCCGCTTCCTGACAATCAAAGTCGAGATAATTATACATGAACACGGCACAACCCACAGGCGAAACCCCCACAGTCTTGTCTTCCATGCCCATTTCTTCGACAACTTCAGCTATCAGTTTGTGCACCACACCGTGACTGCAACCCGGACAGTAGTGCATCGTGTTATCATTGAGGAGAACCGGTTTCTTGTAAACCAGGTTCTCAGGTTTGATTATTTCTTCTCTTGTCATAATGTCTTGCATTTTCACTTGTAACGTATCATACGCATCACCACTTCCGTCATCTTAATGACCAGCGACACGCCACACGCATAATAGAACGGTTGCGGATTGTCTACGGTAAAGTAGAGGATGATGGTCACAATCGTCCCGATAATAAATAAGAGATTGAGCAGATTACGAATTTGTTGTTTGTCCATAAATGCACAGTTATTTCATAAGTTTCTCTTTAAGAGCTGTCACCACTTCGTCCGGGTCAGGAACAATGCCACCCATGCGTCCAAAATATTCCACTTTCACTCCATTATGCACAGAGAGGCGCACGTCTTCCACCATCTGTCCGGCATTCAGTTCCACAGAAAGGATGCCTTTCATCTGATGCGACAGACGCTCGATTTCTTTTGAGGGAAACGGCCACAAGGTGATGGGGCGCAGGATTCCTACCTTGATGCCTTCCTCACGGGCAATTTGAATGGATTTCTGCGCAATGCGGGCACATGAACCGAAAGCAACAATCAAATAGTCGGCATCTTCACAGGCGATTTCCTCAAAACGCACCTCATTCTCATTGATTTCTTTATATTTGGCTTGCAGATGGATGTTGCGCTGCTCCATGATGGCAGAATCAAGTTCGAGCGAAGTAATGATGTTCGGTTTGCGTCCTTTGGTCTTTCCGGTAGTGGCCCACGGGCACTGAGCGATGACTTCTTCATCTGTGCGGCGCGGACGCCATTCAGGAAGTACGACTTTCTCCATCATCTGCCCGATGACACCATCAGAAAGAATCAGAGCCGGATTACGATACTTGAAAGCTAAGGTGAAAGCCAGATCCACAAAGTCGGCCATCTCCTGCACGGACGACGGAGCAAGCACGATGAGACGATAGTCGCCATGGCCTCCGCCCTTGGTGCTCTGAAAATAATCGGCTTGACTGGGTTGGATGGTTCCAAGACCGGGACCGCCGCGCATCACATTCACAATGACCGCAGGAAGCTCGGCTCCGGCGATGTAGGAAATGCCTTCCTGCTTCAAGCTCACACCCGGGCTGGACGACGAAGTCATCACTTTCTTGCCGGTGGCTGCTCCACCATATACCATATTAATTGCAGCAACTTCACTTTCGGCCTGGAGCACCACCATGCCTGAGGTTTCCCAGGGCTTCTGTTCGGCGAGTGTTTCAAGGACTTCCGACTGTGGAGTGATGGGGTAACCGAAATAAGCATCCACACCGGTACGGATGGCGGCGTGTGCGATGGCTTCGTTACCTTTCATGAGTACAACATCTTCTGCCATATAGTTAAAATTTAGATTTTGGTTTTATAAACAGAAATACAGCCATCCGGACACACAATGCCGCACGAAGCGCATCCTATGCACTTGTCTTCGATTTGCGTCGCAAACGGGTATCCTTTTTTGTTCACCTCTTTCTGAGCGAGACTGATAATTTTCACCGGGCATGCGACTACACACAAGCCACATCCCTTGCAGCGTTCGGTGTCGACGACTATAGCCCCTTTCATTGTTGCCATAAAAATTACTTTATTGGTTGTACATATCCTTATTATAAAATTCTAAGATATTCATAATCATCGCCCGGGCATGAACTGCCGGACTTTTGGGATTGAGTGCAATGGCTTCCAAATAACTGTTGAGTGCCAGTTGCCAGTTGCCTTGTTTTCGATAAGCATTTCCGCGCAAATAATAAAGTTCATCGGCTTGGGAAATGTCAGAAACACACAACGCTTCATCCAAAAGATGGATGGCTTCGGCCGTTTTGCCAGCTTCCATCAACTCCTTCGCCTTTTTCACACTTTCTTCGGTTTTGTGCATATCTAACAGTTTTGCTGTCACAAAGATAATTTTTTATTTAAGAAGCCCTGCCTTATTCCGGATTATAAATTGTACATTCTGTTAATAATACAAAAAACTAAAATTCCCGATATCAGGCTAAGCCACAAGTCTACAGCGTGTAAAGGATTTGCAGGACCTTAATGGCTGGCAAGAGCGGAGTAGAGGGTAGCCGACCACGGAATAGAGGGCGGGCGAAGGCGGAAAGGAGGGCGCGCGCAAGCGGAATCCTTTCCGTGGAAATGGCGAATGTATACAAGAAATTGCAGGAAACGGCACTGTGCCTCACATCCTTCAGACAGAGGCGGTTACGGCCGATAAAAAGGGTTTTAACCGATTCAGACTTAAAGCAGCAACAAACTCATGGCCATGATTGCCATGCCGGCCACTACACCGCCCACACCCAAGTGATGATGTCCATACTTTTCTGTGCCGGGCAACAACTCATCAAAAGAGATGTATATCATAATTCCCGAAACAAAAGCCAGCAGAAGGGCGTTGAGAGATGACGTCCAAAACGGGCGCAGGAAGAGAAAGCCTGCCAACGCGCCCACAGGCTCGGCCATGCCGGAAAGGAACGAATACCAGAATGCTTTGCGACGGTTGCCTGTAGAGTGATAGATGGGCACAGAAACAGCTATCCCTTCGGGGATGTTGTGGATGGCCACGGCAAACACGATGGGCAGAGCAATGTCAATGCTGGTCAGTGCCGAAGCGAAGGTGGCCAGTCCTTCCGGAAAGTTATGCACGCTGATGGCCAGTGCCATCAGTATGCCCGTGCGCTTGAGCGGTGCAGACGGTCTGAATTCATCGTCAGTGTGTATTTCGTGAGGATTCTCGTCAGCAGGAACCAGACGGTCGATCATGGCAATCAGGCCGATGCCGGCAAAGAAGGCTATCAGCATATACACTTCAGCCTCTTTCTCGGAATAGATTCTGCCCAGCAACTCGACCGACTGTGGCATCAATTCCATGAAAGACACATAAATCATCACACCTGCCGACAAGCCCAATGCTGCCGACAGAAATTTTGTATTGGTACGCTTTGCAAAAAAGGCTATCAGACTGCCAATGCCGGTGGACAAGCCGGCAATCATGGTCAACCCC
Organism: uncultured Bacteroides sp.; assembly: GCA_964580305.1. Lineage (GTDB taxonomy): Bacteria > Bacteroidota > Bacteroidia > Bacteroidales > Bacteroidaceae > Phocaeicola_A. The sequence goes on along the minus strand of CAZOKL010000083.1, from coordinate 4,914 downwards.
AGAGCCAAAAGAACTGTGTGGTTCATTCTTCTATCTTCATTTCAGATTCATTTCGGAGGCAAATATAGAGAAAGCATATCAGCAGGTCAATACCTAAAACTAACCATTCTCACAGGCCGGTCATCTTTTTTTGCGTTCGTCCATGAAACGCCACCGTCCGGCTGGAGCCTGTGCTTCAACTTTGCGTTCGACGTCGTCGGGCAAAGAAGCAAAAAAGTCAATGCCCGTGCGGCGTTCCACCTCGTCGACGCTCATCATGAACTCACGCATCCGAGCCCCCTTCTTGTTGCGATGTGGATAGATGAAACCGATGGCACGCGGTGTTTTTGCATAGGGCACAAGCACCACCTTGAAGAAAGCATCGGGCACCACTACCTGTCCGGCTCCGATGCGTTTGGGCGACCGCCCCACGATGGGGCCACACACAATCCAGATGGCACTGTCGCGCTTGGCCCACTCCCGACACTGCTGCTCCAGTTTTCCCCAATTTCCGGAGTTAAAATCAGCCAGCTGTGGGCACATGTTAGTCAGATAGAAACATTCTTCCATGGCTTTCTTGTCCCAGCGCATATCGGCAGCAGGAATCATGTGGCCACGCGTGTATCCCGAACCACGGTAATCAGCCAGTGTTGCCTGCGGCCCGGCGAAATCCGGATCTTCACAAAATGTGTCCTTGCGTTCCATCTTTGCTTTTGTTTCATGTACGGTGAGCTCCCATGCCACCCAGTTGGGAATCTTCCAGTCGGAATTATATGACACCACATAGCCTTTGTGATACAAGATATGTTCATCCCGATTGGTCAACGGTGCCGGAAAGGCAAACTTCTGCCTCTCTTCCAAGCCCATTGCCACCTGTGAGGATGTTTCGTCAACTTCTGTTTCAATCTGGAGCAACGACGAGACTGCAGGAATGTCTACCTTTCCCGTCTGCTTATACACTCCAAAGACATAGCACACACCCAATGCCACCAGCACGGTGAACCAAGCCTTCATCATTCCTCGGCCTTTTTTACTTCTTCGCTTCATATCGCTATCAATCGTTCTAACGTGTAAGTAGACGCAAAGATAAGCGGTTTCTATACTTTAATCGGCCTCAAATGGTGCATTTCCCGACTGATATGGATGTTTATGGTTTACTTCCCTTCAAAACGCCTGTCTGCCAAAACCTTTACTACATTCTTCCGCGTTTCACTTTTTATGCGTAACTTTGCATTAGCAAATTATGACAAATCATGTTGTTAGACATATTGTCTGAGTATTCATGCAGAATGTGGCGCTGTACTGACGAATCGGTGTTATAATATCACAAACCATAAACCCGTTGTTAAAGGAAAATGATAACTAAATATAATATAAAAAGTATGAGAAAGAAGATTTGGATGGCTGCCGTATTACTGTTAGCTGCCACGATGAAGACGTTAGCATGCACGAACTTGATAGTAGGCAAGGCTGCATCGACCGACGGTTCGGTGTTTGTCACTTATTCTGCAGATTCGTATGGCATGTTTGGCTATTTGTGTCACTATCCAGCCGGTGAACATGCGCCGGGCGAAATGATTGATATTTACGAGTGGGATACAAACAAATTCTTGGGACAGATTCCACAAGTCGCACAGACGTACAACGTAATCGGTAACATCAATGAATATCAGGTGACTATAGCTGAAACCACATTCGGCGGCCGTCCAGAACTAGTCGACCCGACGGGGCTGATAGACTATGGGAGTTTGATGTATTTGGGTTTGCAACGTAGTCGCACGGCTCGTGAAGCCATCAAGGTGATGACGGACTTGGTGAAAGAATACGGTTATTACAGCTCCGGCGAGAGCTTCACTATTGCTGACCCCAATGAGGTATGGATTATGGAGATGATAGGTAAAGGCCCCGGCGTAAAGGGTGCTGTGTGGGTAGCCGTGCGCATACCGGATGATTGTATTGCCGCGCATGCCAATCACAGTCGTATCCATCAATTTCCTTTGGACGACAAAGAAAACTGTCTCTATTCGCCCGACGTCATCTCCTTTGCTCGCGAGAAGGGATACTTCGACGGCAAGAATAAAGATTTCAGTTTTTCAACGGCTTATGCTCCGGCAGATTTCAGCGCCTTGCGTGCTTGTGAGGCTCGTGTGTGGAGCTTTTATCGCAAACACAATCCAGAGATGGAGAAGTACATTTCTTATATAACAGGAGAGACTAAAGAGCCTCTTCCTCTTTATATCAAACCCGATAAGAAACTCTCTTTGCAAGAAGTTCAAAATGACATGCGTGACCATTATGAAGGTACAGCGCTCGATATCACTGGAGATTTGGGTGCCGGCCCGTTCAGCAGTCCTTATCGTCCGTCGCCATTGACGTTTAAGGTGGACGGTAAGGAATATTTCAATGAGCGTCCCATCTCCACTCAGCAGTCTGCTTTTACCTTTGTAGCACAAATGCGTTCCACCTTACCCAATGCTATAGGAGGTATCCTATGGTTTGGCTTAGACGATGCAAACATGATTGCCTACGTGCCTGTGTATTGTTGCACGGACCGCATCCCCGATTGCTTTGCTGCAGGGAAAAAAGCAGATAGTGTGACATTCTCATGGGACAACTCTTTCTGGGTGTGCAACTGGGTGTCGAACATGATTTATCCACGTTACAGTTTGATGATTAACGATCTTCGTGCCGTGCAGAACCATTTGGAACAAGGTTTCTTCGATGCCCAAAAAGAAGTAGAGGACAAAGCAGTGACTCTTTATGAGCAAAATCCTTCTGAAGCTATAGAATATTTAACGGGTTATACGGTAACTTCTGCGGAAAAGATGCACCAGGAATGGCGCAAGCTGGGTGAGTTCCTCATCGTGAGATACAATGATATGGTAGTGAAGAAAGTTAGTAACAGTCAGTTCGAGCGTACAGAATATGGTCTCGGGGCTACTCCCGAGCGTCCCGGTTATCCGGAAGACTATAATCGCCGCGTCATACAAGAGACCGGGGAGCGTTATAAAGTGCCGGAGAAATAAAAAAAGTTACTCTTATTTGTAGGTTATAAGCGTCTAAATTTATACATTTGGACGCTTATTTAGTTTATACACTTAAATTAATATAGTTACTATGGAAAATGAAGCTTTGATTCAAGAGGTGACTGCCAAAGCCCAAAAATGGCTTACACCGGCTTATGATGCCGAGACTCAGGCAGAAGTAAAAAAAATGTTGGACAATCCCGATAAGACAGAGCTGATAGAAGCTTTTTACAAGGATTTGGAGTTTGGTACGGGTGGACTTCGTGGCATCATGGGTGTGGGTTCTAACCGTATGAATATCTACACAGTTGGCGCTGCGACGCAAGGTCTTTCTAACTATCTTAACAAATGTTTTAAAGACCGTAAGGAGATTTCCGTAGTTGTTGGTCATGACTGTCGTAACAACAGCCGTCTTTTTGCTGAAATATCAGCTAATATCTTTTCAGCCAATGGCATCAAAGTTTATTTGTTTGACGATATGCGTCCAACACCAGAAATGTCATTTGCTATCCGTCATTTAGGTTGCCAAAGCGGTATTATCTTGACTGCTTCCCATAACCCGAAAGAATACAACGGCTACAAAGCTTATTGGGATGACGGTGCACAAGTGCTTGCCCCGCACGACAAAGGCATTATAGATGAGGTGAATAAGATAGTTTCGGCTGCTGACATCAAGTTTGAAGGAAACAAAGACTTAATTATTACCATCGGTAAGGATATTGATGATATTTATTTGGAAAAGGTGAAAGGCATTTCCATTGATCCAAATGTCATCTGTCGCCAGAAAGATCTTTGCATTGTTTACACTCCACTTCACGGTACCGGCATGATGCTCATTCCGCGTTCTTTGCAGATGTGGGGGTTTGAAAATGTGCATTGCGTGCCTGAGCAGATGGTGAAGGATGGAAATTTCCCCACGGTGGTTTCTCCTAATCCAGAGAATGCAGAAGCTTTGACTATGGCTATCAATATGGCTAAAAAGCTTGATGCAGATATTGTAATGGCTTCTGACCCAGATGCTGACCGGGTGGGTATGGCCTGCAAGGATAATAAAGGTGAATGGGTGCTTATCAATGGTAATCAGACTTGCCTTCTCTTCCTTTATTACATCATAGAGAACCGTATCCGTATGGGCAAAATGAAAGGTAATGAATTCATTGTGAAGACCATTGTGACCACAGAACTCATCAAGTCGATAGCGGATAAGAATCACATCAAGATGTTCGATTGCTATACAGGCTTTAAGTGGATTGCACGTCAAATCCGTTTGCTTGAAGGCAATATGCAATATATCGGAGGTGGGGAAGAGAGCTACGGCTTCTTAGCAGAAGACTTTGTGCGTGACAAGGATGCAGTGTCAGCTTGCTCACTGTTGGCTGAAATTTGCGCATGGGCCAAGGACGAAGGGAAGACACTCTATGATGTATTGATGGAAATCTATGTGCAATATGGTTTCTCACGCGAAGTGACTGTAAATGTGGTGAAACCGGGCAAGAGTGGTGCTGACGAAATCAAAGCCATGATGGAAAACTTCCGTAATAACCCGCCGATAGAATTAGGTGGCTCGCCTATTATTCTTACCAAGGATTACAAGGTGCTGAAACAAACTGATAATGTTGGTAATGTCAGTGATATCGATATGCCGGAAACTTCCAATGTTATTCAATATTTCTGTGAAGATGGAACAAAGGTTTCTGTACGTCCTTCCGGCACGGAGCCTAAAATTAAGTTCTATATCGAGGTTAAGGGTACGATGCGTTGCACCGGTTGCTATTCTTCAGCTAATGCTTCTGCCATCGAGAAGATTGAAAGTGTGAAAAAGTCGTTAGGCATTTAGAGACTCTTTTAGTTCAATAAGAATCTCATGATAGTGTAAGAGGGTGACTCAAAAGTCAAAAGACTTCAAAGG
>CAZOKL010000082.1:0-9263 GCA_964580305.1 uncultured Bacteroides sp. | reverse complement strand
ATCGTGAGGAACAAACTCATGCAAAGGGGGATCGAGCAAGCGAATTGTTACAGGATAACCACTCATTACGCGGAAGATACCCTTAAAGTCTTCTTTTTGATAAGGAAGAATCTTACTAAGTGCTTTCTGACGTTCTTGTGTTGTTTCAGCTAAGATCATTTCGCGCATGGCTTTGATCTTTTCTCCTTCGAAGAACATGTGTTCCGTGCGACAGAGTCCGATACCTACAGCACCGAAGTCACGGGCCACTTGAGCGTCGTGCGGGGTGTCAGCATTAGTACGTACTTGTAGACGGCTATATTTGTTGCAGAGGTTCATCAAGTCTGCAAAGTCGCCCGACACTTCAGCAGCTTTTGTCTTAACTTGTCCTTGATAGACTTCGCCGGTCGTTCCGTTCAGAGAAATGAAATCACCTTCTTTGAGAGTGATGCCATCGATTTCCACGATTCTGTCTTTATAATTGATGTTCAGTCTGCCAGCGCCAGATACACAGCATTTACCCATACCGCGGGCTACAACTGCTGCATGTGAAGTCATACCGCCACGTGCAGTCAGAATGCCTTCAGCTACTTGCATGCCAGCGAGATCTTCCGGTGAGGTCTCGAGACGAACGAGGATAACTTTATGTCCGTTGGCTGCCCATGTAGTAGCGTCTTCAGCAAAGAAGATGATACGTCCGCAGGCAGCACCTGGAGACGCTGGTAGACCTTTTGCAATAACTTTGGCCGCAGCCAAGGATTCTTTATCAAATATCGGGTGGAGCAGTTCGTCCAATTTGTTGGGCTCCATGCGCATGATGGCGGTTTTTTCGTCAATGAGCCCCTGACGAATCAAGTCCATAGCAATTTTTACCATGGCAGCACCCGTACGTTTTCCATTACGGGTCTGGAGAAACCAGAGTTTTCCTTCTTGCACGGTAAACTCCATGTCTTGCATGTCGCGGTAGTGGTTCTCCAGCTTGGTCTGGATGGTGTCGAGTTCCTTATAAATTTCCGGCATGGTCTCTTCCATCGAAGGATATTTGGCTGCACGGGTAGCTTCGTCGATTCCTGCCAACTTCGCCCAGCGGCGAGAGCCTTCCAATGTGATTTGTTGTGGAGTGCGGATGCCGGCAACTACGTCTTCACCTTGTGCATTGATGAGGTATTCACCATTGAACAGATCTTCACCTGTGGCGGCGTCGCGTGAGAAGCAAACGCCCGTGGCCGATGTGTTGCCCATGTTGCCGAATACCATAGCCTGTACGTTGACGGCAGTGCCCCATTCGGCAGGTATACCTTCCATCTTTCTGTAGAGAATAGCGCGTTCGTTCATCCAAGAATCAAATACGGCACAGATGGCCCCCCAGAGTTGTTCGTGTGCATTTGTCGGGAAGTTTTGTCCGGTTTGTGCTTTCACCGCAGCCTTGAAGCGACAAACCAGTTCTTTCAGTTCTTCGACTCCAAGTTCGTTGTCCAGTTTTATGCCTTTTTCTTTCTTGACGTCTTCAATGATGGCTTCAAACGGGTCGATGTCATCTTTGTTAGTTGGCTTCATACCCAGAACTACATCGCCATACATCTGCACGAAGCGACGGTAGGAATCCCATGCGAAGCGGGCATTACCGGTTTTGTGGATTAAGCCTTCTACGACTTCATCATTTAAACCCAAGTTGAGGATTGTGTCCATCATGCCCGGCATGGATGCACGTGCACCGGAACGTACGGATACCAAAAGAGGATTTTCGACATCACCAAATTTTGAGTTCATTAAGTTTTCGATGTGTTGGATGGCTTTTGCAACATCATCTTTCAGCAACTCGACCACTTTGTCTTTGCCGATTGCATAGTATTCATTGCATACATCTGTCGTAATTGTAAATCCGGGAGGTACGGGAACACCGATAAGATTCATTTCTGCCAAGTTTGCGCCTTTACCTCCTAAAAGGTTTTTCATGTTTGCTCTCCCTTCGGCTTTACCATTGCCAAAAAGATACACTCGTTTTTCATTCATAGATTTGTGCGATTTAGTTAAATAGTCATTTGGGTATTATTTGTAGGCAAAACTAACGTATTCTTCGGAATATCAAAACATATTTTTTAAAATTCATAGTGCAGAAAAGTGAGGGTTTGTTACTTTGTCGCATAATAGTTCTGAAAAATGGTTACCTTTGCTGGCAATTTAATAAATTGATTAAGAATGGCTCGAAAGAAGAAACAGTTTCCTCTTTTGGAAAAGATAACTATCACGGATATTGCAGCTGAGGGTAAAGCATTGGCTCGTGTGAATGATTTGGTTGTATTTGTTCCTTATGTTGTGCCAGATGATGTGGTCGATTTGCAGGTGACACGCAAGAAGCATCATTATGCAGAAGCTGTGGCCATACGTTTTCACGAGTATTCGCCAAAGCGCATTGAGCCATTTTGCCAACACTATGGTGTGTGTGGCGGATGCAAGTGGCAATGTCTGGCCTACGAAGAACAAATCAAATACAAACAACAGCAAGTAGTCGATAACCTAACGCGAATCGGAAAAATCGAAATTCCCGAAATCTCTCCCATCATCGGTTCTGCTAAAACGACATTTTACCGCAATAAACTGGAGTTTACATTTTCCAATAAGCGTTGGCTTACAGAAGATGAAATAAAGCAGAATGTAGTTTATGAGCAGATGAATGCTGTGGGGTTCCACATCCCCAATGCCTTTGACAAAGTGCTGGCCATCGAAAAATGCTGGTTACAGGACGACATATCCAATCAAATCAGGAATGCGATTCGCGATTATGCGTATGCACATGACTATTCGTTTTTTAACTTCCGCGCCAAGGGTGATGAACCGCGTGGATTGTTGCGCAACTTGATGATTCGCACCACCTCGACAGGAGAACTGATGGTTCTGTTACAATGTTGCGTGACTGATGAAGCCGAACTGCAGAAAATATTGGAACTGTTACAACATGTGGCTGATACTTTCCCTCAAATCACTTCCCTGTTATATGTAATAAACAACAAGCTAAATGACACTATCTCGGATTTGGATGTCCAGATATTTAAGGGTAATAGCTATATTTATGAGGAGATGGAGGGATTGCATTTCAAGATAGGGCCTAAATCCTTCTATCAGACCAATAGCGAGCAAGCTTATAATTTATATAAGGTAGCCCGGAACTTTGCTGGACTCACGGGGAACGAGCTGGTGTATGATTTGTACACCGGAACGGGCACGATTGCTAATTTTGTGGCACGCCAGGCACGTCAAGTCATCGGCATCGAGTATGTGCCGGAAGCCATTGAGGATGCAAAGGTTAATTCAGAGATAAACGATATTCGCAATACGTTGTTCTTTGCCGGAGACATGAAAGATTTGTTGACGCAGGATTTCATCAATCAGTATGGCCGTCCCGATGTCATCATAACCGACCCACCTCGTGCCGGCATGCATGCCGATGTAATCAGCACGATACTCTTCGCCGAGCCGGCACGCATTGTATATGTGAGTTGCAATCCTGCTACTCAAGCACGTGATTTGCAGTTGCTCGATGCGAAATATCGGGTGAAAGCCGTGCAGCCTGTCGACATGTTTCCTCATACGCATCATGTGGAAAATGTAGTCCTGTTGGAGAAAAGATAAACAAAGCATACTGAATAATAATGAGTAATACGAAGAAAACAGCTTCGCGTCCGCCCCGCGCAGTGGCGCAATATACGACCTATAATGTGCATCAGCCGGCCGAACTGATGCAGTTTCTTATGGAGGTAATGCCCGGCGTCAGCCGAAACAAGGTGAAGGCTCTTCTGACACATCGCGTGGTGTATGTTGATCAGACCATCACGACACAGTATAACTTTCCTTTGCAACCGGGCATGAAAGTACAAATCAGCAAGTCGCGTGGACAGAAAGAGTTCCGTAGCTCGATGCTGAAAATCGTGTATGAAGATGCTTACCTCATCGTGGTGGAGAAACGGGAAGGAGTGCTGTCCATTGCTACGAACCGTGAGAAGGAACGTACGGCTTATGCCATCCTGACCGAATATGTGAAACGTTCGGCACGCGAACACCGCGTGTATATCGTGCACCGTCTTGACCGTGAGACTTCCGGCCTGATGGTCTTTGCCAAGGATGAAAAGACAAAGCGCAACTTGCAGGACAACTGGACGGACATCGTGACTGACCGCCGCTACGTTGCCGTGGTGTCCGGAGAGATGGAGAAAGACAGTGGTACGGTTATCTCCTGGCTGAAAGACAACAAGGTGTTTGTGTCCTATTCCAGCATGGTAAACAACGGGGGCGACAAGGCCGTCACTCACTATAAAGTAATCAAGCGTGGCAACGGATATTCGCTTGTGGAACTAAAGCTCGACACCGGACGCAAGAACCAGATTCGTGTCCACATGCAAGACCTCGGACATCCCATCGTGGGCGATGCGAAATACGGCAGTATGGTCGACCCTATTGGGCGCATGGCATTGCATGCCTTTCGCCTTTGGTTCTATCATCCCGTGACCGGCGAGATGATGAAGTTTGAGACTCCCTGTCCGCCAGCCTTTGCCAAACTGATTGGGATGTAAGGAAAGGACTGGAGCCAATTGTTTAGATGCGAGCGACGCGGATAGTGCAGATAAAGGTTAACAATCTGCGCTATCCGCGTCGCTCGCATATTTTTATGTGGAAAAGGGTCAGAGGGTGACTTCCTCCCCGTTGACAATGACGTTTTCCATCAAAATGTTCTCGCAGTTGCGGAATTCGTTGGGCTGTTTGCCATTCTTTATTTGGACGTCGCGCAACACGATGTCCGAGATGGGAGCTTCCTCAAGGCCAACGATTTGGATGGGCACTTCCACGTCGACCACAGTCACGCCCGAAACGTGAATGTTGCGGAACACCGGCGTACGCTCGCTCTGTGGCTCCTGCGGCATGCGGCTGTATTTCAGGTTGAAAGTCAGGGCTTCTTTCTTTATGTCTTTCATCACGATGTTGCTGATGCGAATATCTTCCACCACACCGCCCCGTCCGCGAGTGGACTTCAGGCGGATGCCGCGGTCGGTGCCTTCAAACACGCAGTTGGTGATGGTTACACGGCGCACGCCACCGCTCATTTCGCTGCCGATGACCACGCCTCCATGACCGCTCAGCATCGTGCAGTTGGTCACCGTGATGTTTTCACAGGCGATGCCGATGTTACGCGCTTGCAGGTCGCGTCCGCTCTTGATGGTGATGCAGTCATCACCGACGGAGATGTGGCAGTTGCTGATGTGCACGTTGCGGCATGACTCCGGATTGATGCCGTCCGTGTTGGGTGAGGGCTCATTGTGGATGGTCACCCCGTCGACGGTCACATTGTCACAAAACTCCGGGTTGACCGTCCAGAACGGTGAGTTGATGATTTTCACGCCTTCAATGCGCACATTCTTGCAACGGATGGGCTGAATGAAAGGTGGACGGAAGAAACGGCGGTCGAGCGTACTGTGCCAGTCTTCATTGGTTTCCGCTGCAATTTTCTCCACGTCGTTTTCTTTCTCGAACATCGGTTGATATTTGTTGATATTTCGCTTACCATTGTCGCGCAAGTCGATGAGGACTTTGAAAAACTCATCCCACCAGGCTTTTCCTTGTCCGTCGAGCGTGCCTTCGCCCTTGATAGTAATGTTTTCGGCATCAGTGGCATAAATCAGCGGACTGAAACTTTTCATCATTACACCCTCATGGCGTACCTCGACGAAGGGCAGATAGTCGTCGAAGTTGGTTGAAAATAGCAGTGTAGCACCAGCCTCCAGCTCCAGCGTGATGTTGCTTTTCAAACGGATGGGACCGGTGAGATAGCGTCCTGCGGGGAAAAAGAGGGTACCCCCGCCTTCGCCGGCCAGCCGTTCGATGGTTGAGTTGATGAGTTGTGTGTTGATGGTTTTCCCGTCGGTGATTGCTCCAGCCTGCTTCATATCTACCCGTTCGGCCAATGCTGATACGGAAACGGCCAAGAGCATGATTACTGATAGAAAATGTTTTAACATAGTGTTATAATATTGAGATTAAAATAAAAGTAATGAAGCACTTATTGTATAGATGCAAAAATAGAGATAACAATCGTAACCGTCAATAAAAACACTTGGATTTTTTCGTTGCTCGAACTCCCGCCGGCTCTTGATTTGAATGCAGCCGACCTTGCTATAGAGTCCGGGCGAACGCCGATAGGAGTCCGCCCGTGAGCCGAGTCTATAGCCAGGTCGGGCGGACTTAATGCCGCTTTAGAAGGCTGTTGGAGAGGGAATTCGTAAGAGTTGTTTTCGATGCTCTCAACACACGGATGGTGTTTGAATTTGTCTTGTGACAGATGTTGTTTTGAATAAATGCCTTGTCGCATGCGTCGTTTTTAGTACTTTTGCAGGATAAAAACAAGAACTATGAACGAAAAGGATTCCGTTATCTTTCATCGTGACACCGTCGAGTTTGTCACCGTCGCTGCTGAGTTCTGCGGTTTCTTGGAACGTGCCGGGGGACAAGGGCGGCGCACCTTTGTCGACACGGTGCTCAAGTTGCTGCCGCTGCTCTACCTCAAGGCTTCGATGTTGCCTCCATGCGAGCAGTTGGGCATGGTCGAGCCCGAAACCTTCGTCGGTGAGGACGACTATGAGACGGTGCGCCTCACCGTGGCCGGCATCATGGCCGATGCGGATGACTATCTGGACGTGTTTGTCGAGGACATGCGTTACAGCGATACACCCATCCGGAAGACCATCTCTGAAGACTTGGCCGACATCTATCAGGATGTGAAGAATTTCGTCAGCGTCTATCAACTGGGATTTGACGAGACGATGCACGACGCGCTGGCCATTTGTGAGGAAAACTTTGCCACCTATTGGGGACAGGTGCTGGTCAACACGATGCGGGCGCTGCATGAGGTGAAACACAGCCATCCGACCAACGGATATGTCGATGACGGAGAGACCGAAGATTGAAGACGACGTATGATGAAAACGATTAAAGACACATTTCCTAAATCAGAGCTGGCCGACTTGCCGAAGGCTGCGTTTGCCGGACGCATCGTGTGCATACAGACCGAGGCAGAGGCGAACAAGGCCGTGGACTATCTGATGATGCAGAGGCGCGTCGGGGTCGACACGGAGACGCGCCCTTCGTTTGTGAGTGGGCGTGCTCACAAGGTGGCTCTCGTGCAGATATCCACACTGGATGTCTGTTTCCTTTTCCGCCTGAACCACATCGGCTTCCCGGCTTCTTTGAAGCGTTTCCTGGAAGACGGGCAGGTGGAGAAAATAGGCCTTTCGTTGAAAGATGACTTTGGCGCTTTGCACCGTCGCAGTGATTTCACGCCGGGCGAGTTCATAGAGTTGCAGGACTATGTGCATCTGTTCGGCATCAAAGACCAGAGTCTTCAAAAAATATATGCCAATATTTTCGGGGAGCGGATATCCAAGTCGCAGCGTCTCTCCAACTGGGAGACCGAGACGCTGAGCGATGCGCAGAAAAGTTATGCCGCAACTGATGCCTGGGCCTGCCTGATGATATACAACCGCCTGGAAGAGTTGCGTGCATCGGGCGATTATTGCTTGGAGCAGACCGTGAATGAACACACAGAAGCAGAATTCCATCAAGCATAAAACCATGAATTATAAGAAAGTATATCTGAAGCCGGGGAAAGAGGAGTCGCTCCGGCGTTTTCATCCTTGGATATTTTCCGGAGCTATTCACCACATTGAGGGCGAACCTGAAGAAGGCGAAGTGGTAAGCGTTTTTACCTCTCTGCGGGAGTTTGTTGCCGTTGGGCACTTTCAAGTTGGGAGCATCGCCGTGCGTGTGCTTTCCTTTCGCAACGAGCCGGTCGACCATGACTTTTGGGTGCGCAAGCTCCGCTCTGCATACGAGTTGCGCCGTGCCATCGGCATCGCCGGCCGTGCGGACAACAATACCTTTCGCCTGGTGCATGGTGAGGGCGACAATCTTCCCGGACTGGTCATTGACCTCTATGCCGGCACGGCAGTCATGCAGGCTCACTCGGTGGGCATGCACGTGAACCGCATGGAGATAGCCGATGCTTTGCTCGAAGTGGCCGGCGACGTGGTGAAGAATGTCTACTATAAGTCGGAGACCACCCTTCCTTATAAGGCTGAGTTGAATGCCGAGAATGGTTTTATTCGTGGAGGCAGTGCGGACAATGTGGCGATGGAATACGGACTGAAGTTTCATGTTGACTGGCTGAAAGGACAGAAGACCGGATTCTTTGTCGACCAGCGTGAAAACCGTGCTCTGCTGGAACGTTATGCGCGCGGACGCAATGTGCTGAACATGTTTTGCTATACGGGCGGTTTTTCCTTCTATGCCATGCGTGGTGAGGCCCGTTTGGTGCATTCCGTCGACAGTTCGGCCAAGGCCATCGACCTAACCAATGAGAATGTGCAGCTTAACTTTCCCGGCGATTCGCGTCATCAGGCTTTTGCTGAAGATGCTTTCAAGTTTCTTGACCGCATGGGCGACCAGTATGACTTGATTATACTCGATCCTCCTGCCTTTGCCAAACACAAGGATGCTCTGCGCAATGCTCTCCAGGGCTATCGCAAGCTGAATGCCAAGGCATTCGAAAAGATTCGTCCGGGAGGCATCCTGTTTACTTTCTCCTGCTCTCAGGTGGTGACGAAAGAACATTTCCGCACGGCTGTATTTACTGCCGCAGCTTTGTCGGGCCGCAGTGTGCGCATCCTGCACCAGCTGACCCAACCGGCTGACCATCCGGTAAACATTTATCATCCCGAAGGTGAGTATCTGAAAGGGCTGGTTCTGTATGTGGAGTAAGCAAGATGCAGTTAATATGGAGAACTTGAGTTTTGATATGAATCAGAGCATGTAGAGTGGAGGCCGTCTCATATTCTATTTGAGACAGCCTCTTTGCATTTAATTTTTGCTTTTTGGAAGTCATCCATATCAGCATGGGCATTCTCGTTTGAGGAAGAAAGCACAGAAATGGAGAAACGGGGTGGGGATTGCCCTACGAAGTTGGATAGAGGGTTGGAAATGTAGAAAAAATCGCTTAAATCCTATCATCAAAGCGAAGAAATTTTATTAGAAGATAAGGGGATTATTGCAAAAAATCCCTATTTTTGTAAACGGATAGGGGCAACTCTTTCTGGAACATATTGAAAAATCGAGGCGTTATGTCTTCTTCTTGTGTGTGAAAAGCGTCGGAAACTTATTCACAGTATAGACAAGGGATGGCGTAATGGTCTCCACGCATATAGCGTGGGGCTGTTATTCCCACATCTGTCTATAAAGGTATT
>CAZOKL010000081.1:0-9336 GCA_964580305.1 uncultured Bacteroides sp. | reverse complement strand
GGCGCTGTGTGAAACCGGTGGCCGGGGCAGAAACAAGTTGAGCCCGAAGTCGGAAGAAGACTTCGGGCTCAACGCATGATGCACGTGTGCGGGCTTGCCGTGCGTGGGCGTGAGGGGGCGGGCCTATTCGTAGGGGTTGCCCCGGCCTTCACGCAGCCCGTCCAGAAGTTTGCGGAAGTTGTTGTAGTCTCTCACCACGGGGCTGAATGTGGGGTTCTCTCCCTGCTTCTGGAGGGTCTGTATGAGGCAGTAGATGTAGAACCCGCAGTCTGGCACCGTTCTTCCCGGCCCAATGCGGATGGTGCCTTTGGGATAGTCTTTCTTTTCAAGCCGCTCCCGGCTCCAAGCCAGGAGTTCGTTGACAAATTCTTTGCTGTATGCCTGTTCCATCTCAGTCTTCCATCAGTTTGCGGTAACGGATGCGCCGGGGTTCTTCCTTGCCCAGGCGTTTCATCTTGTTTTCTTCATATTCGGAGTAGGAGCCTTCAAAGTAGAACACCTTTCCTTCGCCCTCGAACGCCAGGATGTGCGTGCAGATGCGGTCAAGGAACCAGCGGTCGTGGCTGATGACCACGGCGCAGCCGGCAAACGCCTCAAGGCCTTCTTCCAGCGCGCGCAGCGTGTTGACGTCGATGTCGTTGGTCGGCTCGTCCAGCAGCAGCACGTTGCCCTCTTCCTTCAGGGCCATGGCCAGGTGCAGGCGGTTCCGTTCGCCACCCGAGAGCACTCCGCACAGTTTTTCCTGGTCGGCGCCCGAGAAGTTGAAGCGCGACAGATATGCGCGTGCGTTCACGTCGCGGTTGCCCATGCGGATGAGTTCGTTTCCGCCGCTGATGACCTGATAGACGGTCTTGCCTGGCTCGATGTCCTTGTGCTGCTGGTCGACGTAGGCCAGCTTCACCGTTTCGCCCATTTCAAACGAGCCGGCGTCGGGCGTTTCAAGCCCCATGATGAGGCGGAAGAGGGTGGTTTTTCCTGCGCCGTTTGGCCCGATGACGCCCACGATGCCGTTTGGCGGGAGCATGAAGTCAAGGTCGTCAAACAGGAGTTTGTCGCCATAGGCCTTGCGCACGTGGTGTGCCTCGATGACCTTGTTGCCCAGGCGCGGGCCGTTGGGGATGAAGATTTCGAGCTTCTCTTCCTTCTCTTTCTGGTCTTCATTGAGCAGCTTGTCGTAAGAGTTGAGGCGGGCCTTTCCTTTGGCCTGACGTGCCTTGGGTGCCATACGCACCCACTCCAGCTCGCGCTCAAGTGTCTTGCGGCGTTTGCTTGCCGCCTTTTCTTCCTGGGCCATGCGTCTGGTTTTCTGCTCCAGCCAGCTGGAGTAGTTTCCTTTCCAGGGTATGCCTTCTCCGCGGTCGAGCTCCAGAATCCATCCGGCCACGTCGTCAAGGAAATAGCGGTCGTGCGTCACGGCGATGACCGTGCCCTCATATTGTTGCAGGTGCTGTTCGAGCCAGTCGATTGATTCTGCGTCGAGGTGGTTGGTCGGCTCGTCCAGCAACAGGATGTCGGGTTTTTGCAGCAGCAGGCGACACAGGGCCACGCGCCGGCGTTCGCCTCCGGAGAGGTTGGTCACGGGCTGGTCTTGCGGCGGGCATCGCAGGGCATCCATGGCGCGTTCCAGCTTGCTGTCCAGACTCCAGGCGTCGGCCGCGTCAATGCGGTCTTGCAGCTCGGCCTGGCGTGCAAAAAGCTCGTCCATTTTCTCAGGATTCTCGTAATATTCGGGCAAGCCGAACTTCTGGTTGATTTCCTCATATTCGTTGAGCATGTCCACAATGGGTTGCACGCCCTCCATCACCACTTCTTTCACCGTCTTGGTGTTGTCCAGCTGCGGTTCCTGGGGCAGGTAGCCCACGCTGTATCCCGGTGAAAACACGACCTTTCCCTGATAGCTGTTGTCCAGTCCGGCGATAATCTTCAGCAAAGTGGACTTTCCTGAACCGTTTAGACCGATGATGCCAATCTTGGCCCCGTAGAAGAAAGACAAGTAGATGTTCTTCAATACCTGCTTGTTCTGCTGGAAGGCTTTGCTGACGCCCACCATTGAGAAAATGATTTTCTTATCGTCTGCCATATTCTAAAATAAAAAGAGTTAGGTTAATCAAGTATTTTGAAGCCGGCATCAATCAGTGCCTGATGAATTTCGGCCACGTGTTCTTCATTGCGTGTTTCCATGAGCATGCGCAGGGTGCATGCGTTCACGTTGTCGCTTTCTCCGCTGCGCTCGTGGTGTGAAGAGAGGATGTTGGCTCCGTGTTGGGCAATGATTTGCGTCACCTGCATGAGCTGTCCCGGTTTGTCAAGCAGCTCAAGCGTGAACACGCAGTTGCGTCCGCTCTTCGTTAGTCCGCGGTTGATGACGCGGCTCAGGAACGTGACGTCAATGTTGCCTCCGCTCACCAGGCAGATGGTTTTCTTTCCCCTGACCGGCACCTTGTCAAACATGGCTGCGGCCACAGCCACGGCTCCGGCCCCTTCGGCAATCAGTTTCTGCTGTTCCATCAGGGTGAGGATGGCGGCGCAGATTTCGTCTTCCGTCACGGTCACGATGCCGTCGACATAGCGTTCACAAAGGTCGAATGTGTGTTCGCCCGGTTCTTTCACGGCGATGCCGTCGGCAATGGTCGACACGGACTTCAGGCATTCAATCTTGTGGTGCTCAATGCTGCGGAACATGCTGGGAGCTCCGTTGGCCTGTACGCCATAGACCTTCACGGATGGGTTCAGGCTCTTGATGGCAAAAGCCACGCCGCTGATCAGTCCGCCTCCTCCGATGGGGACGATGACCACTTCCACGTCGGGCAGCTGTTCGAGCAGTTCCAGTCCGATGGTGCCTTGTCCGGCAATGACCAGTTCGTCATCGAAAGGATGTACGAAGGTGTATCCCTTCTCGTCACGCAGTTGCAGGGCATACCGGTAAGCGTCGTCATAGACTCCATTCACCAGACAGATTTCCGCCCCCAGCCGGCGGGTGGCTTCCACCTTGCTGATGGGAGCTCCTTCGGGGAGGCAGATGAGCGACTTGATGCCGCTGTGGGTGGCTGCCAGTGCCACTCCCTGGGCATGGTTGCCGGCCGAGCAGGCAATCACCCCTTTGGCTTTTTCTTCGTCAGTGAGTTGTGATATCTTGTAATAGGCGCCGCGCACCTTGAATGAGCCTGTCACTTGCAGGTTCTCCGGTTTCAGATAGATTTCGCTTTCGGGGTTGATGCCCGGAGCGTGAATCAGCTCTGTGTGCCGGATGACTTCTTTCAATGTGTAAGAAGCCTTGTAGACATTGTCTAATGTAAGCATGTATGTATGATTAAAAATTATAGCTCAGGCCGAAACTCAGCAGCTCGCTGAGCTGGAAGTAGCTGTCGTTGTCATCGTCCTTCTCCACGCCGTCGTCAAAACGTGCATGCACGAACAGCTTCGTGGAAAGATAGCGGTTGAGCTGGAAATTGATGGTGTTTTCCCATTCAATTTCTGCACGTTTGTAGGTGGTGAAGTAGGAAAAACGCGTCTCCCACACGATTTCAGAAATGATGGTCCATTTTGAATTGATTTGCAGGTTCGAACCGATTTCGTTCATCGACCTCATGCCTTCCTTCATACCGAAGTTTGTCACATCCACTTTATCGTTGTCCACATAGGTCAGCTTGTATGACAGCGGGGAGATGACGGACGAGAAAGTCAGGTTTTTCAAACTCTTTTTGTAGTCCAAACCAAGGTCGAACTTCAAATAAAAGGGAGACATGAAACTGGACGACAAATCATAGCTGTTTGTGCTGTAATTGCTGAACAACTGGGTGGAAAGCTCTGCCTGAATGGTGTAGTACCATGTAGAGAAGGCTTTCACGCCGAGCTTGGAGGTCAGACGCAGGAGGTCGGAGTTTGGTTTGGTGTTGTGGATGGAGTCGGCACGCGACGAAATGAAACCAAGTTGCCACTCCAGTCGGTTGTCGAACTGGATTCGCTGCTGGTCATTATAGTTCATGCTGACATCCAGACTTGACAGCATGGAGTTGCTGCTCTCTCCACCTTTGTACCAGTTGCTGGAGATATAGTTCTGGGTGAATTGTAACGACACGTTGACTGTGTGTGTCCAGAAATTGGGCTTGTGGATGACAAGATGCTGGTCCACATCCGGGTCAATCCATCTCTTGTCTCTGATTTGGTCTGTCATCCGTTGCTTCCGGATATATCCGGGCATGAGTTGTTCATTGAATGCGCGGTTGCTCATGACTTCTTCTTCTGTCTGTCTCACCATTGTCGGGTGATTCAGGTAGGTGAACAACAGTGCCTTGTCCATTTCATCCGTGATGGCCTCGTCTTTTTCTATCAGCCCGTGCCGGATTGGGAGTAGCCGCTCGTTGGAGGAAGCCCGTGCCTGTCTGTCATCACTCATCAGAGAGTCTGTCAGCTGACCGTTCATAGCCTTCCACACCGTGGAGCGATAGAGGGTCACGGGTGTGAACAGACGGTAATAGATGGGATTGATTTTCACGTCAGGCTGATAAATTTGTCCCGTGGAGTCCGGTTGCCAGTATTGTGCAGTTTTCTTGTTCAGATAGTTTGAGTAGGCTGTCACTACATTCCTGAAATACCTCCTGTTATAGTGTTGACGGGAAGTCGGTCGTTGTGCTTGTACGGTGTTGAATGTCAATAGTAACAAAAGTCCTCCTAAGATAAATTTGATTCTCATAATCACTGCTGCGTTTACGTTTGGGGGCAAAGTTACATATAAAAATCGAGTGGTAAGATTGGGCGGATTATTCTTTTTGTGAATGTCTGCATGTTTGCATGCTGTCAATCAGTTGATTCTGAATAAAATTCCGCTTTGTATGTAGTTGACGTTGGGACATGCACGGGTTGTTGTGAAAAAGGTGCGGAAGCCACCATCCAACCCAACGAGAGGAAGGATGGGGCTTCCGCACCAGCAGACGGGGATGTATGTGTTGGTAAAGAGAGATACGCACAAAGTTATTTCAGATGTTCGCGTATCTTCGTCAGATAGCGTCGGAAGCCTTCGGCATCGTGCTCCGTGATGATGGTGAGCAGTTCGTCTAACTCCGTGCGTATGTTTTCCACTTGCGTCGGAGTGCGGGGATTGAAGAGTATCTCTTGCAGCAAGTAATCGTCTTCGCTAAGGACACCCCGTGCGATGGCCATGTGGCGCTTGAACGTCGTGCCCGGCGCGTCCTGATGCTTCATTGTGGCAGCAAAAGCAAAGGTCGACACGAAGGGTATGGAAAGCGAGTAGGCGACAGTTTCATCATGCTCTTCAAACGTGTATTCGAAGATGTTCAGGCGGAGCGACTGATAGAGATCCTTGAAGAACACACGTCCCAGGTGGTCACCCTCGGTGATGATGATGGCGTTCTCGTCGCTGAGGTTGCTCATGCTGGCAAAGGTGGGGCCAAACATCGGATGGGTAGAGACATAGCGGAAACCGCTCTCTTCGTAGAACTCCTTAAGCCCCGTCTTCACGGAAGCGATGTCACTGAGAATGCACTCGCGGGGGAGCAGCGGGAGCACCCAGCGGAAGGCATCGATTGTGTATTTGACAGTTGCGGCATTGATGAGCAGCTCGGGACGGAAAGTCTCGATTTCCTCGGGCGTGGTCAGGCGGTAGGTGTTGTAGACGAAGCGCATGCGCTTCGGGTCAATGTCGAACACCGCCGTTTCATGCTGGAAGCTCAGCAAGTCGGTGAAGAAGGAGCCCATCTTTCCGGCTCCCAAAATAAGTATGCGCATGGTTGTGTGCCTCCCTCTTTAGTTGTTGATGATGTCCATCTGTTGACGTACCGATTCCTCGTGGATGGCTTCGAAGATGTGACGCACGAAGTCGGCACTCATGCCGCATGTTTCTCCTTGTGCACCACGCTTTTCTAGGATTTCGTTGTAGCGTCCGGTCTGGAGAATGGTCAGCCCATGTTCTTTTTTGTAAGTACCTATCTCACGGCAGACGCGCATGCGCTTGGCAAGGATTTCGATGATGCTGTTGTCACATTCGTCAATTTGTTCGCGCAGCTCGTTGAGGTTTTCCGTCGTTTGTTTGTCCTTGCGGATGACCAGGAGGTTGAGGATGTAGGCCAGGATGTCTGGAGTAACCTGTTGAGAAGCATCGCTCCACGCATTGTCTGGACAGCAATGACTCTCGACGATGAGTCCATCGAAGCCCAGGTCCATCGCCTGTTGGCTGATGGGTGCAACGAGTTCGCGTTTGCCCCCGATGTGACTTGGGTCACAGAAAATGGGCAGTTCGGGAATGCGCCGGCGCAATTCAATGGGAATGTGCCACTGGGGGAGATTGCGGTAGATTTTCTTCTCATAAGAGGAAAAGCCCCGGTGGATGGCAGCCAGCCGCTTGATTCCGGCATTGTTGAGCCGCTCCATTCCACCGATCCACAGTTCAAGATCTGGGTTGACAGGGTTCTTGACCAATACAGGGATATCCACTCCCTGCAATGCATCGGCAATTTCCTGCATAGCGAACGGATTGGCACAGGTGCGTGCTCCAATCCAGAGCATATCGATGCCTGCTTTTAAGGCCGCCTCCACGTGTTTGGACATGGCAACTTCCGTGGTGACATACATGCCTGTCTCTTGCTTGACGCGCTGGAGCCATGTGAGTCCCACTTCGCCTACGCCTTCAAAGCCTCCGGGTTTGGTGCGTGGTTTCCAGATTCCGGCACGATAGATTTTGATGCCCTTGGCGGAAAGTCCTCGTGCGGTTTGCATGACTTGTTCTTCGGTTTCTGCGCTGCAGGGGCCAGCTATGATGATGGGTCGTTTGGGCTCGATGCCTGGTAGTAAAATAGATTCTAGTTTCATTGTTGTAGTTTTAATTGAGGTTGTTATGGTATTTAATGTATCGTGTTTTGTATGCGTGCAAGTGCTTCCTTCAGTTTTTCATCCTTGGCACAGAGCGAGATGCGTATGTAGCGTGCGCCATTGCTGCCGAATATGAATCCCGGTGTGATGAAAACCCGTGCTTCATGGAGTACCCGTTCGGTGAGCTCTTCCACGTCGGCATACGTGTCAGGGATGCGTCCCCAGAGGAACATGCCCACTTGGTCGGGTTGGAAGGTACATTTCAGTGCATGCATGATTTGTTCGGCCCATTGACGGCGTTCGCGATAGACCTTGCGGTTCATCTCTTCATGCCACTCGTCGGAGTTGTGATAGGCCTGTGCTGCGGCGAGCTGCATCGGGCGGAAAGTGCCGGAGTCGATATTGCTTTTCACTTTCACGACCCATTGCACGAACTGTGTGTTGGATGCCAGCATGCCCACGCGCCATCCCGGCATGTTGTGGCTCTTGCTCATCGAGTTGAATTCGATGCAACAGTTCTTGGCACCGGGCACGTTCAGTATGCTCAGTGGTTTATCATTGAGGATGAAGCTGTAGGGATTGTCATTTACGATAACAATGCCGTGTCGGCGTGCGAAGTCCACCAGTTTTTCGTAAAGTGCCATCGTGGCGTTCGCTCCTGTGGGCATGTTCGGATAGTTGGTCCACATGATTTTTACTCGACTCAGATCCATTGCCTCCAGCTCGTCAAAGTCGGGCTGCCAACCTTTATCTTCATAGAGGTTGTAGTTAACGATTTTGCTGCCGAGCAGTCGGTTGAGCGATGTGTATGTCGGGTATCCTGGGTTGGGGATGAGTACTTCGTCACCAGGATTAACCATTGCGAGAGTGACATGCAGTATGCCTTCCTTGGAGCCAATGAGTGGCTGGATTTCTGTTGCCGGGTCGAGCTCCACTCCATAAACGCGTTTATACCAGTAGGCCATGGCCTGGCGCAGTTCGGGGATGCCGATAGTGGGTTGGTAGCCGTGTACATCGGGTTTCTTGGCCTCAGCGCATAACACGTCGATGGTTTCCTGCGAGGGTGGCATGTCAGGACTCCCGATGCCGAGACTGATAACGTCCAGTCCTTCAGCATTCATCCGGGCTATCTCTTTCAGTTTCTTCGAGAAGTAGTATTCCGTGACAAGGCTAAGCCTGTCAGCCGGTCGGATGTCAGATGTGTGATTTTCCTTCTTCATATTCTCCAAGTATTTGTAGTTCTTTTGTTAGCGGGGTTATAGCGTCGATAGATTGCTTGTAACGTAGATAGTCAGAGAAAGTGACGTCCACATAGAACAAATATTCCCATTCTCGTCCGATGATGGGGAGTGATTGGATTTTTGTTAAGTTGATGGTGTAGAAAGAAAAGATGGAAAGCACTTGTGAGAGGCTGCCTTCGCAATGTGGGAGAGAGAAAACGATGGTCGACTTGTTGATGTTCGGACGTTTCCTCAGTTCGTCAGCCTTCCATGGGTCGGCCATGATTAGGAAACGGGTGAAATTGTGTTTGTTGGTTTCGATGCCTTCCTCCAGCACTTTCATGCCATAGAGCGGAGCTGCCGATTTGGAACAGATGGCAGCGTGTCCATTCATGTGGTTGCGGCTGATAATTTCGGCACTTCCTGCTGTGTCTTCGGCTTCGACCGCCTTCACGTTGGGATGACGTTGAAGGAATTCTCGGCATTGTGCCAGAGCTACGGGGTGTGAATTGATTTCCGTAATGTTGTCCCATTCGTCTTCAGGCAGGCACAGCAGACTGTGTGAAATGCGCAGTTTGTGTTCGCCAACAATAGTCATACGGCTATCCCGCAGCAAATTATAGTTATGGAGCAGACTGCCGGCAATAGTGTTCTCGATGGCCATCACGCCGATGACGTCGTCATCGTCATTCATGGTTTTGAATACATCTTCAAATGTGGAACAGCAGATGAGTTCCAGTTCTTCCTGTTCGAAATATTGGTGTGCGGCCATGTCGTGATAGGAGCCTTTTACACCTTGGATTGCGATTTTTTTCATATTCATTCTCGAATAAATAAAAAATCCCGCCTCACGAGTGAAGCGGGATTAAATATGATTCATAAAATTTTTTATCTGGCACACACAACGTCCCGCTTCACTTTGTTGCTAAAGTAAAAGTAAAAAAAGAAGCGAAAATATGTGTGATACAAGTTTTGCATTTCTTCGTTGTGTTTGTAAACTGCGTGCAAAAATAGCGCTTTATTTTTAAAACACAACATTTACGAACATTTTTTCTTCTCTTTCCATTAAATCTGCTTGATTTTTCTTCGGCAACATTATATTATTGCGCCAATTTTAACCATCTCCTCAGCCGAATCGAATGTGAATTCGTAGTTTTGCACAACTGCCCAGCCTGATGGATTGCCCTCTTAATGAATTTTAAAGACAGTGTATTTTCAGGCTCTTTGTTAATGTCCTATCGGAAGATTTGTCTACATTTGTCACGCTGTAGATTTGAAACTATGGTATGAC
>CAZOKL010000080.1:0-9358 GCA_964580305.1 uncultured Bacteroides sp. | reverse complement strand
GTCGCTATCAGGAACGACACGGAAGATGCCTGTACCGACGAGCCGAGGCAAGTGCCCAACCTTCCGTATATCGCGCCGATGGATGCCATCAGGCACCCTGTCACGATGCCTGTCAGCTGCCAAAGCAGGGTGTGCCGGGTTGTGGAAAGTTGCGCTTCTTTCTTTTTCCCAAGATTCGGCACGACCACGACCAACAGCACACCACCAATCAGCAGCAGCATCGCCACGACACGCATGGCCGAGAATGGAATATGCACCGAGCCGAACAGTCCGAAGTGGTCAATGACAAGGCTGAACAGCAGTTGCCCCAAGAGGGGCAGAATGGCAGTCTTCAGCTGTCCGAGCGCACGGAACAGACAGATGGTGACCGTGATGGTGAACAGCGCGAGGATGCCGCCCGTCCAGCCCCACCACGGCACACCGGCCATCTGTGCAGCGGACGGGAGTAACGGGATTCCTCTTGCAACCGAGATTGCCGCCAGCAGCAGAGAAGACACGGCAAACGAAACGAGCGTCACAACGAAGGCCGGGCCTACGCTCGTCCGCATCCGTGCGTTTGCCGCAGTCTGGACGGGGACGAGCATGCCCATCAGCAAAGCCATGATTAAAAGCCACCACATGCCGCATCACTTTTGAGTGTGCACTCCCGGACTTCCATAAAGCCTGGTGCGCAATTCGCCCAATTCAGCAATCTGTTCATCGGTCCGCTCGCCATAAACAGACACCGTTTCTGCTCAGTTTGCCCCCTTCTATATGTTCCTGCCCTAAAAGAGGGGAAGGCGAATACTTCGTACAAAGCACAATCTCGTCCCGTATGGGTTGCAACGCCTTCCCTACCAGCTCTTCATTGCGGTATGTGGCATAAATTTCAGCCGTATCATAAAAATTGCAGCCCATATCGTGAGCCTTGCGCATCAGCCGTATCGACTCGCTTTCTTCCGGGACTTTGCCGTAGGCTGTACTAAACCCCATGCACCCCATGCCGATGGCAGACACGTCCAAATTTCTCAGTCTCCTTGCTTTCATCACCTCTCCTTACTGTTTCATTTCCGGATAATTGTACACCGTTTCACATTCCTTGCGCTCGCAATACATCTTCCAATAGGTTTCTGCAATGCGTGAGGGCGCAAAAAATTCATCGCCGCCAATAAGCCCGCACACCGTCACGGTGCCGACAAAGATGCCCTTAGGCTTCAGCTCCTCATGCAAGGCATACGTCATTGCCCGAAGTGCTGCCTTGTCGAGCGACAAGGGCAGATAAGCGGCACTCGGGCACAAAGCCAGTCCGCCGCCGGTCAGGAGAATCACACCGTTCTTCTTGCCGAACTCTTCGTCTGCCACTTGCTGCACACAATGGTATGCACTTGCCACGTCCACCTGATAGTGACGCATCAGTTCCGCACCATCCATTTTCCCCGGCGTGTCTGGTGTCGTGATGCCCACGTTGTACACAAATATGTCAGGCGTGCCGAATTGCTGCTTTGCCTGTGCCAAAGCACCGGTCAACGTTTCCGGACGTTCTGCATCCACCACAAAGACGTGCGTTTCAATGCCTTTTCCGGTGAATTCTTCTCGATAGGTTTCCAGCGATTGCCCGTTGCGCGCCATCAACACGACACGGAAGCCTTCATTACCAAATCTTTTTGCCACGTGGTTGCCCAAACCTTGTCCGGCACCGACCACTACGATTGTTTTTTTGCTCATTGTCTGAATGATATTTATACACACATCTGATTTGTTTTTACGATTACAAAAGTATGGCGGAAATGAAAGAGAAGAGTTGTTGTCAGGCTCAAAGAAGTGTTGCTTTGTGGCTCATATAAGCCCTTTAAGGCGGCCTGTGAGCGGAAAGGAGGGCGGCCAACCACGGAGTAGAGGGCGGCCAACCACGGAGTAGAGGGCGGGCGAGGACGGAAAGGAGGGTAATCCCGGCCCGGCTTAACAAGGTGGGAACCGCCCTTCCGGCCCTCCCGTTTGCGGGGCAGATTCCGTTGTTTTTTTGCTCTTTTACGGAGCAATTCGGACAGATTCTGCCTTTCGTTGTTGAAATACACAAGTTTTCATACGGCCAACTGCAGGAAATCGTCGTATCTTTGCGGCCGTAAATAAAAGATTTTAAATGAAGACATTTCAAGAGTTAGGTGTTTCCGAGGAAATACTGAAAGCCATCACCGAGCTGGGATATGAGAGTCCCATGCCCGTGCAAGAAGAAGTAATCCCTTATCTGCTCGGAAACGGGAACGACGTTGTTGCCCTAGCCCAGACCGGAACTGGTAAAACAGCCGCATTTGGTTTGCCGCTTATCCAGAAAATTGCAGTAAAAGACAGAGTGCCCCAGGCGCTCGTCCTGTGTCCCACGCGTGAGCTTTGCCTCCAGATAGCAGGCGACCTCACAGACTATTCCAAGTATGTCAGCGGCTTGCGCGTGCAGCCCGTCTACGGAGGTTCGTCCATCGCAAGCCAGATACGCGGCCTGAAGAACGGCGTGCACATCATTGTGGCCACGCCGGGCCGGTTGATTGACCTCATGGAACGCGGTGTGGTGAGCCTCTCCACCATACGCGATGTGGTGATGGACGAAGCCGACGAGATGCTGAACATGGGCTTCACCGACAGCATTAACGCCATTCTGGCCGACGTGCCCAAGGAACGCAACACGCTCCTCTTCTCGGCCACCATGAGCCCCGAAATTGCCCGAATCGCCAAAAACTATCTGCACGACCCGAAGGAAATCACCATCGGCGTGAAGAATGAAGGAAACAAGAACGTGAACCACGTGTACTACATGGTGCACGCCAAGGATAAATATCTCGCCCTGAAGCGCATCGTGGACTTCTATCCCCAAATCTACGGCATCATTTTCTGCCGCACGCGCAAGGAAACGCAGGAAATTGCCGACAAGCTCATTCAGGACGGCTACAATGCCGATTCCCTGCATGGTGAACTCTCGCAGCAACAGCGTGACCTCGTGATGCAGAAGTTCCGCCAACGCCACTTGCAACTGCTTGTGGCCACCGACGTGGCTGCCCGCGGCCTCGACGTGGACGACCTGACGCACGTCATCCACTACGGTCTGCCCGACGACGTGGAGAGCTACACCCACCGCAGTGGCCGTACAGGCCGTGCCGGAAAGACGGGCACATCCATCGCCATTGTCAACCTGCGCGAGAAAGGACGCCTGCGTGAGATCGAGAAAATCATCGGCAAGAAGTTCATCCCCGGAGATATGCCCACGGGCAAACAGATTTGCGAAAAGCAGCTCATCAAGGTCATTGACGACATTGAGAAGGTGAAGGTCAATGAAGAAGAAATCGCCGACTTTCTGCCCGATATCTATCGCAAGCTCGACTGGCTGGACAAGGAAGACATCATAAAGCGCATGGTGTCGCTCGAGTTCAACCGCTTCCTGGAGTATTATCGCAATGCGCCAGAGATAGAAACCATCGTCGACCGTCGTTCGCGCGAGCCGAAGGCTGTCAGGGGTGAGCGCAAGGGCAATCACCGTGCCGAGTCCGGCTACACGCGGCTCTTCATCAACCTGGGCAAGATGGACAATTTCTATGCAGCCCAAATCATCGACCTGGTGAACCGCAACACACGCGGCAAGAAGATAAACATCGGCCGCATCGACCTGATGAAGAACTTCTCCTTCTTCGACGTGGACGAGAAGCAGGCACAGACCGTAATTCAGGCACTCGGCAAAGTCCGGGTGGACGGTCGCAAGGTGGTGGTCGAGGTGGCCGACGACATGCCGGAGGAAGGCAGCCAGCGCAGCTCTGCCCCGAAAGGACGCCGTGCAGAGCGTGCAGCCAAGTCTGCTCCCGCCAAAGGCAAGACTCCGAAGGCGAAAGACAATGCCCACATGGAGGAGCATCCCTCAAAGAAGAAAGACGACTGGCGTCAGTTCTTCCGGAAAGACCAACCTTTCCGCGACGACGAGTCTGACTTCAGTGAAGAAGGATGGGCCTGGCGGAAAAAGAAATAACCCAATCCACTCCCCTTCCGTGCCATGCAGGCACGGCAAAACAGCATAGGCTTCCGGCGCACAGTCACCGGAAGCCTATGTTTTATGAGCATATTCAGGAAATGTGTCCCTCTTCCGTGCTCGAAAACGGCTTTTTATGTCCATTAGCTTGACATAGGTCAATAAAAAAGCTTTTTTAAACGAAAAATTTTTCGATGATTTGTGCGCGGTTGAGTCTGACTCTACCTTTGTATTGTGTTGTGAAACAAAAAGGATAAAGAACAATAGAAAGGCATGAATAAAACGATATGCCCAATAGGTAATAGGTTAGGTAAAAAGATTTTGTTTTTCAAGTAAGTGGAGATGTTTCGTGGTTTACTCCCGACAACATGTTTATTAACTTGTCTATTTCACGTACTTAATTAGGAATCTAAGAATTTGAGAGATTTGAAATGATTTGAGTTTGGCTTCCGGGCTTGCGACAAGTCCGGAAGCATTTTTTTTGTTCCTCCCGCTCATGACCACTCACGGGTAGTATCTCTTTAAATCCCGTTCCAACCTGCACGCTTATTTTGTCATTCATTTCCCCCGCAAGATTTTCTTGATGTCGTTCAGTTTGTTAAGCGCCTCAAGTGGCGTGAGGTTGTTCACATCGAGGTTGAGCAGTTCGTCGCGTATCTGGCAGAGCACGGGGTCGTCAAGCTGGAAGAAACTGAGCTGCACGCCACCTGTCTGAGTTCCCGTTGTGGGAGCAGTGCTGTGAGTGCCTTGCTGACTGTTGTCGCGCTCCAGTTGTTTGAGGATTTCTCCGGCACGGCGCACAATGCTTTTTGGCATACCCGCCATTTGTGCTACGTGGATGCCGAAGGAATGCTCGCTGCCACCAGGTTCCAACTTGCGCAGGAAGATAACCTTGTTGCCTACCTCCTTCACCGACACGTTGTAATTCTTGATGCGGGAAAATGTCTTTTCCATCTCGTTCAGCTCGTGGTAGTGTGTAGCGAAGAGTGTGCGGGCTCTGACTTTCGGATGCTCGTGGATGTATTCCACGATGGCCCAGGCAATGGAGATGCCGTCATAGGTCGACGTGCCCCGTCCCAGCTCGTCAAAAAGCACGAGGCTGCGGGACGAGAGATTGTTCAGAATGCTGGAGGCTTCGTTCATCTCTACCATGAAGGTTGACTCGCCCACTGAGATATTGTCGCTCGCACCGACACGGGTGAAGATTTTATCCACAAGGCCGATACGTGCACTGTCGGCAGGCACGAAACTGCCTATCTGTGCCATGAGCGTAATGAGCGCCGTCTGTCGCAATAAGGCTGACTTTCCAGCCATGTTCGGGCCGGTGATGATGATGATTTGTTGGGTGTGCGAGTCGAGCATGACATCATTGGCAATGTAGTTTTCGCCCACGGGCATTTGCCGCTCAATGACGGGATGACGCCCCTGGCGGATGTCGAGCACATCGCTATCATCAATAACCGGGCGCACATAGCGGTAAACTGTGGCGACGTTGGCGAATGACAGCAGACAGTCAAGTCTGGCAATCTGGTTGGCATTGACTTGGATGGTAGGGATATATTCCGTCAGTGCCGCAACAAGCTCGGCATAGAGTTTATTTTCGAGCACGAGGATTTTTTCTTCCGCTCCCAAAATCTTTTCTTCATATTCCTTCAGTTCCTGGGTGATATAACGTTCAGCATTGGCCAGTGTCTGCTTGCGTATCCACTCGGCCGGCACCTTGTCCTTGTGGGCATTGCGTACCTCGATGTAGTAGCCGAACACGTTGTTGTAGCCTATCTTCAGGCTGGGGATGCTTGTCAGTTCACTTTCGCGTTGCTGGATTTGTAGCAGATAGTCTTTCCCCGAAAAAGCAATGTGGCGCAGTTCGTCAAGTTCCGCGTTCACACCATCGGCAATGACGCCTCCTTTGTTGAGCAATACGGGTGCATCGGGTTTGATTTCCCGTGCGATGCGGTCACGCATTCCCTCGCACAGATTGAGCTGTTCGCCGATGCGACGCAGACTGTCGCTGTGTGCCTTCTCGCAGGCACGTTTGATGGGGACGATGGCTTGCAAAGCCGTTTTCAGTTGTACCAGTTCTCGCGGATTGACGCGCCCCACAGCCACTTTCGATATGATTCGTTCCAAGTCGCCAATGAGATGGAGTTGTTCTTCAATGAGCTGTTTGAATTCCGGTTCACGAAAGAAGTATTCCACCATGTCGAGTCGTTCGTTGATTTGTGCTTCGTTGGTGAGCGGGAACACCACCCAGCGTTTAAGCAGACGTGCACCCATTGGCGAGATGGTGTGGTCAATGACGTCGAGCAGGCTCGTCCCCCCTTCATTCATGCTGTTCATCAGTTCCAGACTGCGCACGGTGAACTTGTCAAGGCGCACGTAGCGGTCTTCTTCAATGCGGGCCAGAGAAGTGATGTGGCTTATCTGCGTATGTTGCGTCATCTCCAGATATTCCAGAATAGCGCCAGAGGCGATGATGCCCATCTTCAGATGATCCACACCAAAGCCTTTGAGGCTCTTTGTCTCGAAATGCTTCAGGAGCTTCTGCATCGCCGTCTGTTCGGTGAACACCCAATCGTCCAACTCGAAGATGACAAACTTCGAATCGAAATTCCCTTCGAACATCGCCCGCTTGCCACGCTCAAAGAGCACTTCCTTTGGGGCGAAATTGTTCAGGAGTTTGTCCACGTAGTCTGTCGTGCCTTCGGCCGTGAGAAACTCGCCGGTGGAGATGTCGAGAAAAGCCACACCACAGGCTGTCTTTCCGAAGTGCACAGCGGCAAGAAAGTTGTTTTCTTTATAGTTGAGTATATTGTCATTGATTGACACACCGGGAGTAACCAATTCGGTAATGCCCCGCTTCACCAGCTTCTTTGTCAGTTTCGGGTCTTCCAACTGGTCGCAGATGGCCACCCGTTTACCCGCACGGATGAGCTTGGGCAGATATGTGTCAAGTGCATGATGGGGAAATCCGGCCATCTCTATCGTTTTTCCCTGTCCGGTGTTTGAACGTTTGGTGAGGGTGATGCCCAGGATGTCAGAAGCGATGATTGCATCCTCGGAATAGGTTTCATAGAAATCGCCGCAGCGAAACAGCAGGATGGCGTCGGGATGTTGTGCCTTAAATTCGAAAAACTGTTTCATCATAGGCGTGAGAGCCACGTCTTTTGCCATGTTGGTTTTCGTTTTTAGATACGTGCAAATATACAACAAAATGCATTAGCTTGTGACCCTTGCTGTATCCCCCAGCAAACTAAATAACAAGGATACGTCCGTGTACAGTTGTTGCCTTTCATCTCGTGGTGACTCTGGTGAGTCCATCCCAACGCTTTACCCGACGGTTTCTTTTGCTTTGTATTTAGCCAATAAATGAATACCTTTGCCGCGATTATCAGATTACTAACACTATAAAATCAAGATAAATGGCACTACAATGTGGTATTGTGGGTCTGCCGAACGTCGGCAAATCGACCCTTTTCAACTGTTTATCCAACGCAAAGGCACAAGCTGCCAACTTCCCCTTCTGCACCATCGAACCTAATGTGGGCGTCATCACCGTGCCCGATGAGCGGCTGAACAAGTTGGCCGAACTGGTTCACCCGGGACGCATTGTGCCCACAACAGTGGAGATTGTCGACATCGCCGGGCTGGTGAAAGGCGCCAGCAAGGGAGAGGGTCTGGGTAACAAGTTCCTTGCCAACATCCGTGAAACGGACGCCATCCTGCACGTGCTCCGTTGTTTCGATGACAACAATGTGACTCACGTGGACGGCACTGTCAATCCCGTGCGTGACAAGGAAATCATCGATACCGAACTCCAACTGAAGGATTTGGAGACCATCGAGGCCCGCATCCAAAAGGTGCAAAAGCAAGCACAAACGGGAGGCGACAAGCAAGCCAAGATGCTTTATGACGTACTCTTGCGCTACAAGGAGGCACTAGAACAAGGCAAGTCGGCCCGCACCGTGCATTTCGAAAGTAAGGATGAGCAACGGGCAGCACACGACCTCTTCCTTCTCACCTCGAAACCGGTGCTATACGTCTGCAATGTCGATGAGGCCAGCGCCGTAACAGGCAACCACTATGTGGAGCAAGTGCGTGAGGCCATCCGCGAGGAGGGGGCCGAACTGTTGGTTGTCGCCGCGAAAATCGAATCGGAAATCGCCGAACTGGAGACTTATGAGGAGCGTCGGATGTTCCTCGAAGAAATCGGATTGGAAGAGTCGGGTGTGAATCGCCTCATCAAGGCCGCCTACCGACTGCTTGACCTGGAAACGTTCATCACCGCCGGCGAGATGGAGGTGAAAGCATGGACTTTTCACAAAGGATGGAAGGCACCGCAATGCGCCGGTGTCATCCACACGGATTTTGAGAAAGGCTTTATCCGCGCCGAGGTTATCAAGTATGAGGACTTTCTGCACTATGGCTCTGAAGCTGCCGTGCGCGAAGCCGGCAAGCTGAATGTCGAGGGTAAGGATTATATGGTGCAGGATGGCGACATCATGCACTTCCGCTTTAACGTCTGACAGCCTATGAACACACTGGCATTTATCACGTGGAACCCACCCGTCGAACTTTTCTCCATCGGAAGTCTCCACATTCGTTTCTACTCCGTATGTTGGATAATCGGCCTGACATTGGCCTATCTCATCGTGCAGCACCTCTATCGCCGGCAAGGTGTCAAGCAGGAATTGTTCGAACCGCTGTTCTTCTATTGCTTTGTCGGCGTGCTTGTCGGCGCCCGCTTGGGACACTGCCTGTTCTACCAGCCTGAATATTTCCTTGCCCATCCGCTTGAGATGATCCTTCCCTTCCGCCACACGGCTTCAGGATGGATGTTTACGGGCTACGAAGGATTGGCCAGTCACGGAGGCATCATCGGTGTATTCATTGCCCTCAGTTTCTATATCCGTCGCACAAAGGTCAACACGCTTTTCGTACTCGACTGCCTAGCGGTCGCCGTTCCCCTAACGGGATGCTTCATTCGCTTGGGTAACCTGATGAACTCTGAAATTGTGGGTTACCCCACCGACATGCCTTGGGGTTTTATCTTCATACACAATGGCGAGGACTTCGCCCGCCATCCGGCCCAGCTCTACGAGGCATTGTTCTATTTCGCCGTCTTCTCCCTCCAGTGGGTGTTGAGTCACCGACTCAACCGGAAAATGGGTTCAGGTTTCTTCTTCGGACTGACGCTCACGTTGGCTTTCGTCTTCCGCTTTTTCATTGAGTTCCTTAAGGAGCGCCAGGTGGACTTCGAAGAGAGCATGGCACTCGACATGGGGCAATGGCTGAGCATCCCCTTTGTCGTTGCCGGCATCATCTTCATGGTGGGTGAGCCGTGGTTGAAGCGGATTTTCAAATGACGATGAC
>CAZOKL010000079.1:0-9629 GCA_964580305.1 uncultured Bacteroides sp. | reverse complement strand
TGCTATTGCTGCTTCCTTCCACAATGCGTATGACGTTACCTAATTTTTTGCCTAATGCTTCCACCAAATAAGTGGCTTTCTGTTGTGCTGCTTTCAAAGCTTCAATCTTTCCTTTTTGGTGATATGCCGGTATGTCTTTATTTTCCAACTCGCCTATGCGCATGGTGTGGATGCCTTTTGTGTCTATACGTTTGATAATTTCATTTATTTGATTAAAATCTGTAAGTGTAATGTCGAATTTTTTGGATACCAGAAAGTCTTGTCCTTGCCGCCTCCAATAGTCACCGATTTCTTGTGTTTTGACAGCCTCTTGTGGAATGTTTGCATCCGATAGAACTTTCCGCAAGTCTTGTTCAATCCTTGATAAAGGCATTTTGGTGCGGTATTCTTCAGGCTTTGATTTCCCGTCGAATTCTTCTTCAAAATATTCACGGATTTCGATGATATAATGAATTTTGTCCGGCACAATTTCTATCTCTGATGTCCCCGTCACTTCAATGTACCGCTCATCGGTCTGTGTCTGTGCATGCAACGTAATGATGGAAAATAAGCTGACAGTCAATACTAATAATCTTGATTTCATAGTTTTATTATTTTAGATTCTCATTGATTCTCTTTGACTAAGAATAAACTTTTAACGAGGTATCCATGAATCAGCATTAACGATTTGGAAATCATGTCATTTCCTGCTATTTGTGGTGTTATGCTGTCAAATAACTCCATACAAAAGTAGCCAAATTCTTTTATGAACAAAGAACTTTAACCATGTCCTCTGCTGATATCGAACGTGAATTCGTAGTCTCGCAGAGTATTCTATATATTTTATCTGGTAACGACACACATGGCGAATCACTTACGAGTGCTTTTTTTAAGATGATTTTTCACTCTCCTTTAGGATACCTATAGAATCAGGTATTAATTTTGCAGCGTAATTCATCCCTAATTGTCTATAATCAAATTTAATATGAACGAAACAGCTGCTTATCGGTTTACCATCGTGGTGCCTGTCTACAATGAAGAGGACAACATGAAGACACTGGAAAAGACACTAAACGATTTCCTTCCACACTCGCTCTGCCCCACTTGTGTGCTCTTTGTCGACGATGGTTCCACCGATCAGAGTAAACCACTCATGGTTGACATCTGCCGGCGCAACAAAGACTTTTTCTTCATCTCCCTGCAAAAGAACAGCGGCCTCAGTGGTGCCATGAAGGCCGGCATTGATGCAACCGAGTCTGCCTATGTGGGTTACATGGATGCTGACCTGCAAACCACTCCCGAAGATTTCAACCTCCTGCTTGCCGACATCGAGAACAACGAACTGGTGATGGGCATCCGTGCCAACCGCAAGGACACTTTCTTCAAACGCTTGCAATCTAAAATTGCCAACGGGTTCCGGCGCATGATGACAGGCGATGGCGTGCAGGACACCGGCTGCCCCCTGAAAGTGATGCACACCGACTATGCCAAGCGCATCCCCTTTTTCAACGGCATGCACCGCTTCCTGCCTGCTCTGATGCTGCTGCAGGAGGGACGCATCAAACAAATTCCCGTCCGGCACTTCCCGCGCACGGCCGGACAATCGAAATATCATTTGTGGAATCGGCTGGTGTCACCCTTCATTGATTGCTTTGCCTACCGCTGGATGAAGAAACGATATATCAACTATCGCGTGGCGGAAACTAATCTGACAGAGAAATGACGACACAGTCTCTTTTGGTCCTGTCAGTCGGATTCCTGGCCCAGGCATTTTTTTCGGCACGCATGCTGGTGCAGTGGATACTCTCCGAACGTGTGCACCGGGTGCTCTCGCCCTCGCTTTTCTGGATTTTCAGTGTTGCGGGTGCTTATTTGCTGTGCATCTACGGCTGGATGCGCGACGACTTTTCCATTATTCTGGGGCAATTCATTTCTTATTACGTTTATCTGTGGAACCTGAAAGAAAAAGGCATCTGGCGGCGGCTCTATTTCGTGCTGCGGGCAGTGCTGCTGTTCACACCCCTTGTGGCTGTGGTGTGGGTTGTGCTGCACAACGAGACGTTCATCAACGACCTTTTCCGCAATGAAAACATTCCGCTGTGGCTCGTCTGTTTCGGTTCGGCGGGGCAGATTCTGTTCACATTGCGCTTCGTCTATCAGTTGTTCTATTCCCGCCGCAAGAGGCAATCGGTGTTGCCTGCTGGCTTCTGGATTATCAGCATGGTCGGCTCGCTGCTCATCGTGTCTTACGGCATCATCCGCACTGATTTCGTACTTATTATGGGACAGGCTGTCGGACTCGTCGCTTATGCTCGCAATCTCTGGATAGGCTCTCATCCTAAACCTTCCTCCTCTGATTCATGAAACAAATCTCTACTTACTTCTGGATGCTACTGGCCTTGTTGCCGGTCATCCTGCAACGTGACTTCATGCCCAACAACGAACTGCGTTACTTGGGCATTGTCAATGAAGCCTTGTGCGACGGCACGTTCTTCACTTTCACCCTCGACGGACAGCCCTATGCCGACAAACCGCCTCTTTACTTCTGGTTGCTGATGCTGACCAAACAACTCACAGGTGGTTATCCCATCTGGCTCATCTCGCTGTTTTCCTTGCTGCCGGGCTTTGTGACGGTCTACGTGATGGATCGCTGGGCAGCCCTCGAGCTTGGCGAGCATGTGCGCATCACCGGCCGGTGGATGATGCTCACCTCCACTCTGTTTCTGGCATTGATGCTCTATCTGCGCATGGACATGCTCATGTGTATGTTCATCGTTCTGTCGCTCTACACGTTCTATCGCTTGTGGAGCGGACACAGCACCCATCCCGTGAGAGACCGGTGGTTGTTCCCGTTTTTCATCTTTATGGCGCTCTTCAGCAAAGGTCCGATAGGTATTCTCGTGCCACTACTCGGCACAGTCGTGTTTCTGTTTGTAAAGCGCGACCTGCGCTCCTTCGGGCGTTATTGGGGGTGGCGCACGTGGTGTGTGCTGCTGGGAGGCAGCCTGCTCTGGTTTACCGCAGTTGTTCTGGAAGGAGGCATGACCTATCTGGACAACCTGCTTGTCCACCAGACGGTGAACCGCACCATCAACTCGTTTCATCATCAAAAGGCGTTCTATTACTATTTTGGCACCGTGTGGTATTCCATCGCACCGTGGTCGCTTCTCGTCCTGGGCATTTTCTTCATGGCTTTGTGCCGGCGCTGGGTGAAGACTGACTTGCAGAAGTTCTTTTTCTGCATCGCCGGGACAACGTTCGTGATGCTCTCGTGCATCAGCTCGAAAATCCAGATTTATCTGCTTCCGGCATTTCCTTTCTTTGTCTATGGTGCCTTGCTCTTTCTGCCGCGCTGCGAGTGCAGCCGATGGGTGAAAGCGGCTGTGGCTCTGCCTGCCGTTGCCTTCGTGGCGGCCCTGCCTGTACATCTTGTGCTGGCACAGCAGGAGAAAACGGCTTTCCTCGAGTCTGCTTGGCTGCTGGCAAGTGCCGTCATCCTGACGGCCGCTGGCCTGACAGCGTTCTACTTCATCCTGAGCCGCGGCAGTGTGCAGGCCGGTATACGTGCCTTGGTGTACGGTCTTTTGCTGGGCGTCTTCGTCGGGGGCTGGTACATGCCTGAGCTGAACAAGTTTATAGGCTACGGACACGTGTGCGAAAAGGGGCTGGAACTGTCCCGGAAATACGGCATCGACGAAATTTATACCTGGAGGTTGGGACGCACGGAGGGTATCGAGAATTATCTGGGACGCGATGTGCCCGAAGTGTCGCCCGGTGATGCCAAGGCGGCCAAACGCAACTGTATCTACCTGACGCGCACCAAGCTCGCCCGCGAACTGGTGGCTTCTTTCCTCAGTGCGAAGATCTATGAGGAGGGAAAATATTCCGTTGTCGTCGTAAAATCCAGATGAATTAGTCAGACAATTAATTGATTCAAACACATTATGAACATTCTTGTGACAGGAGCCGCCGGCTTCATCGGCTCCAATCTTGTGAAAGCATTGCTCGCCCGAAAACACCGTGTGGTGGGGCTCGACAGTATTAATTCCTATTATGACACGCGCCTGAAATATGCGCGGCTGGCCGACACTGGCATCGTGCAGGGTGACATCCGCGACGGCAAGATGACGGTGAGCAGTCTGAGCCCGGACTATCGCTTCATGAAACTTGATCTGACTGACCGCATCGGGTTGAACAGCCTGTTTGCCTCCGAAGGTTTCGACATGGTGGTCAACATGGCGGCACAAGCCGGCGTGCGCTACTCCATCGAGAATCCATACGCCTACATCGACTCAAACGTCGTCGGTTTCCTGAACCTGCTGGAGTGTTGCCGCCACCATGCAGTGAAAACACTGCTCTATGCCAGTTCAAGCAGCGTTTACGGCTCGGGCAACACGGTGCCCTATAGCGAAAACGATGTGACCGACTCTCCTGTGAGTCTTTATGCTGCCACGAAGAAG
The DNA here is from genome assembly GCA_964580305.1 of uncultured Bacteroides sp. Classification (GTDB taxonomy): domain Bacteria; phylum Bacteroidota; class Bacteroidia; order Bacteroidales; family Bacteroidaceae; genus Phocaeicola_A. The sequence continues at coordinate 5,190 of CAZOKL010000079.1, read as the reverse complement.
GCCGACGAACTGATGGCCCACGTCTACCACAATCTTTACGGACTGACCACCGTGGGGCTGCGTTTCTTCACCGTCTACGGCCCTGCGGGACGGCCAGACATGGCACCCTTTCTTTTCCTGAAATCCATCCTTGAAGGCAAGCCCATCCGCGTGTTCAATTACGGACGCATGAGCCGCGATTTTACCTACATTGACGACATCACGGAGGGTGTGATGCAAATTGTCGACCGCATGCCGACGGAGAAGCCGCTCTGCAGCGTGTACAACATCGGACGTTCCGAACCTGTGCAGCTGATGGACTTCATCCATGTGCTGGAGAAGGTCAGCGGACGGAAAGCCGTCATGGAGCTGACAGACATGCAGCCGGGTGACGTTCTTTGCACGTATGCCGACACGACACGCCTCTATGAGGACTTCGGCTACCATCCGTCGGTGTCCATCGAGGAAGGCATCCGCCACTTTTATGAATGGTATTTGGACTATACCGGCAGCCAGAAGAATGGCCAAAGCACCACGCGCATCTAAAATTTCCCTGTCTATTTTATTTTACGTGTCGGGCGGCATGCAGAATCATGTCCACGGCACCGTCAATGCCGGTGCACTCCGTGTTGATAATCAAGTCATAGCCGCGGATGTCGGCCCATTGCTTGCCGGTGTATTTCCAATAATGATTTGCCCGCCCGGTATTCACCCGCTCGATTTTCTTGGCGGCTTCCTCCTCTGAAAGGTGGAACTTGTCGACGATTTGTCTGACGGCAAAGTCGCGGCCCGACCTGATGAACACGCGGAGCACATGCGGGTCGTCACGGAGAATCCAGTTGCCCAACCTCCCGATGATTACGCAAGGGCCGTTGTGTGCCAGTCCGCGGATGGTGCGGCTCTCACTCACATAGATGGCGTCTTCTTTCGAGGGATTCATTGAGGCAGGAATGCCGCTGTCGGCATAGATTAACTCCCACAGCCGGGCTGTGGAGATGTTCTGTTCGTTTTCGGCCACAAACTCTGCGGAGTAGCTCATTTGCTGGGCTGTTTGGTCAATAATCTGGCGGTTGTAACAGGGGCAACCCAACCGGCGGGCCACTTCTTCGCCCACGGCGTTGCCTCCGCTTCCGTACATGCGGGCGATGGTGATGATGCGATGGCCTGCCCACTCGTCGCCGGCAGTCTGCACTGTGGCGGGCTGACGTTCATTCTTGGGGATGAAAATGTTGTCCAGCCACAAAATGTGCGGGGCGAACATGCGAACCATGAAGCCCACGTAGAACATGGACACAAATGTGCCCACGCCCACCATCTTCCAGCTCCAGCCACCAAAATAGATGAACATGAAAATCGTGCCGATGCACACCAGCGATGTGTCAGAGCATATTTTCATCTTGCCGAAATCGCGTTTGAAAAATCTGGAAATGGCCAACGGGAGTCCTTCACCGGCCAGCATCAAGGAGTCGCAACGCACCTCGCAGGCGACGCCGAAAGCCAGGATGCAGCCTCCGACAAGTAGCTCGATGAAGCGCAGCGGATAGCCTATCATGGGATTCATGTCGAACGGAACTTGCAGAAAGCCCGTCATCCACATCGTCAGGTCGGTGTAGAATCCGAAGAGGAAAGACACGAGAATCTGGGCATACTGACGCTTCTCGAAGTCACGTCGCAACAGCAGCATTTGAATCAGGATGAAAAACACGTGCATGCAGATGGTCAGTTGTCCCATTGACAGCCGCATGCCCGGGATGAGCGACAAGATGTAGGGTGGAGCGGAGATGGGCGATGAGCCGAGATTGGCCCGGATGGATAACGAAGTGCCGAAAGCTATCACAAAAAGAATAAACATAAAGCTGACATAGCGGCGCATCCACTCAGCTTTGCTTCTCTTCACATTCATCATAGATTCATTTTTAGCCGCGCGAAAATACACAAATTCCGGCATCACGCAGGTGGCATCCCTGTGGCTTTAAACTTATTTAAACCGGCAGGGTGAGGCGATGTTCACTCCGCCCTCCTGTTCAGTATCACCAGCGCACCTATTACACCGGGCACCCACCCGCAGGTGGTCAGGATGAGCACGATGAGGAACGAACCGCAACCTCTGTCGATGACGGCAAGGGGCGGAAAGATGATAGCGAGGAGAACTCTTAACACAGACATGGCATGTTTGTTTTGATGTTGATAAAATTCCGAATCACAAATATACGCTAAATCCTCCGGCATTGCAAGCCTGCCGCAGGCTTATCTTCACAGAAACAGCACTTTCCAAGGAAGTCTGTGCGAGGTCTATGTTGCGTCCGTGCTTACCCTCCTTTCCGCCCGACCGCGGACTCCACTCCGCCCGTGCCCGCCCTCCTTTCTGTCCATGAGCCGGATGAAGGGCAGGGAAGGAGGTAAGAAAATTTATCTCCGCGGCAGAAATGTGCCGGCTCAAAATTGCTACATTTGCAAAACAAACGTTCTTATCAGCCCCATTCAATGAACACGAAACTGTCACCCGAAACGCTCGATTTCATCCGCCGTCATCGCACGGACGACGTGCATGCGCTGGCACTGCAAGCGGCGCGGCATCCCGGCATCGACCTTCCCTTTGCTCTGCAACAGATTGCCGGCTGGCAGGCAGCGCGGCACAAGTTGCCCCGCTGGGCGGCGACGGAGGGCATTGTCTATCCGGCGCACCTCTCGATGGAGCAATGCTCGTCAGAGGCCACGGCACTGTTCAAGGCCGGGGTGTTGGGCACGGGCGATTCGATGGTCGACCTCACGGGCGGTTTCGGGGTGGACTGCTCCTATCTGGCACGTGGCTTCCGGCAGGCTGTCTATGTGGAGCGTGACGCGGCCCTGTGCGACCTGGCACGGCACAACTTCCCTCTGCTGGGATGCCCGCATGTGGAGGTGTGCCGGGCCGAGGCAGAAGACTATCTGCGGACGATGGCGCCTGCCGACATGATTTATCTTGACCCCGCACGCCGCGACAGCCACGGCAGCCGCACGGTGGCCATTGCCGACTGCACGCCCGACGTGACGTCGCTCCTCCCGCTGCTCTTGCAGAAAGGGGCGTGCGTGTGCGTGAAGCTCTCACCCATGCTGGACATCGCACAGGCATTGCACGACCTCCCCTCCGTGGAGCAGGTGTTCGTCATCTCGGTGCAGGGCGAATGCAAGGAGTTGCTGCTCCTGCTCCGTCGCCCGGCCGTGAGCGGACAGGCTGCGTTCAGTTGTGTCAACCTCACGCATGGAGCGACCTCCTGCTTCCGTTTCACGGCCGGCGAAGAACGTGAAGCCGAATGCCGCTTCACGCCTGAAGTCCGGGCCTATCTTTACGAGCCGGGCGCTTCGCTGTTGAAGGCAGGTGCTTTCCGTCTGCCTGCTGTCCGCTATGATATGGAGAAGTTGCACCCGAACAGCCATCTGTACACATCGGACATGTTGGTTCCTGACTTCCCGGGGCGCACCTTTGCCGTGGAGTCCGTCTGCACGTTTGGAAAGAAAGAGCTGAAGGCGCTCACCTCCTCGCTGGAACGCGCCAACCTGACGGTGCGCAACTTTCCTGCTTCGGTGGCCGAGTTGCGCAAACGGCTCCGCCTGCGTGAAGGCGGTGACACATACCTTTTTGCCACCACGCTGGCCGACGGGCGAAAGGTCATTGTCAAATGCAAAAAAGCTTCTAATTCTTCTGTACAAACTGACAGACAATAGGGCGGATTCATTATCTTTGCATATTAAAATGCTTGTGAAAGAATAAAGAAGAATGGCTATAGCAATCAAAAAAGTAACGACCCACAAGGAACTGGTGACGTTCATCCGGTTCAACTACGAACTCTATAAAAACAATCCCTACTCCGTGCCCGACTTACTTGATGACATGCTGCGCACTTTCAGCCCGAAGAAAAATGCTGCCTTTGAGTTTTGCGAAGCCGACTATTTCCTTGCCTACAAGGATGGACAACTCGTGGGGCGTGTGGCAGCCATCATCAACCATCGTGCCAACGAGAAGTGGAACGTGAAGAACGTGCGCTTCGGATGGATTGACTTCATTGACGACCTTGAGGTGTCGGCAGCCCTGCTCCGCACGGTGGAGGATTGGGGACGTACACGCGGCATGAACAGCATGAACGGCCCGTTGGGATTTACCGACATGGATGCCGAGGGCACGCTTATCGAAGGGTTCGACCAGTTGGGCACGATGGCAACCATCTACAATTATCCCTACTATGCCGCACACCTGGAGGCTTACGGACTGGAGAAGGATGCCGACTGGGTGGAATATAAGATACGAATCCCCAAAGAGGAACCCGAAAAGCACAAGCGCATCTCTGCCCTGGTGCAGCAGAAATACGGGCTGCGCATCAAGAAATACAAGTCGAGCAAAAAGATAGCCCGCGAATATGGGCAGAAGATATTCGAACTGGTCAACGAAGCCTACGCCCCGCTCTACGGGTACTCACCGTTGAGCCAGGGACAGATAGACCAGTATGTGAAGATGTACCTGCCTATCCTCGACCTCGACATGGTGACCCTCGTCATCGACAGTCATGACGAACTCATTGCCGTGGGCGTGACGATGCCTTCCCTTTCACGTGCCTTGCAGAAGGCCAAAGGAAAGATGCTCCCCTTCGGGTGGGTGCACATGCTGAAAGCCCTCTTCCTGAAACATCCCGACGTGCTCGACTTGCTGCTCATTGCCGTGAAGCCGGAATATCAGAACAAGGGTGTCAACGGGCTGCTCTTCTCCGACCTTATCCGCATCTATAACGAAAAAGGCTACAAGTGGGCGGAGAGCAATCCGGAACTGGAAATCAATGAAGCCGTGCAACGCCAGTGGGGCTATTTTGAACACATCAGGCACAAACGCCGCAGAGCTTATAAGAAAACCATCTAACCGAATGCCATGGAAGAAGCAGTAGAAAAACAGTCGACAGTGGAATATAACGACGACAACATACGCCATTTGAGCGACATGGAGCACGTCCGCACACGTCCCGGCATGTACATAGGCAAGCTGGGCGATGGAAGCTATCCGGAAGACGGCATCTATGTGCTCTTGAAAGAAGTCATAGACAACAGCATCGACGAGTTCAAGATGCAGGCAGGCAAGAAGATTGAAATCCGTGTGGAGGACAGCCTGCGTGTCAGCGTGCGTGACTACGGACGCGGCATCCCGCAGGGCAAGCTCATCGAGGCCGTGAGCGTGCTCAACACCGG
>CAZOKL010000078.1:0-10283 GCA_964580305.1 uncultured Bacteroides sp. | reverse complement strand
GAATGACGAATTGAACCCTTTCCTCAACTTCGTCCTTGAATCGCTCCATTTTGCCATCCAAAAACACCCAATCAATAAGCGCAGCTCCTCCCCAACATCCCTCTGAAGCCCAACGAAGCTCGCGCAATGCAAAGAGAGCAGTAGTCTTGGCGCTTGGCCCTTACAAACCCTCATTGCCCCTTGGAAAAGGCCTAGCTTTTAAAAAACAATGAGCCGACCGTGGCCGTATGCCATAGTCGGCTCATTTTAGACATTTTTAAGAAACGCCCAAATTTTGAAAAATCTTGCGAGAGATATTAGTCAACTGCAGGAAGAGCACCTGGCATCGTAAATCCCGTCCAAGAAGGCTCACCGGTATACGTCATAACCTCTTCGGCACCTGTGAGTGCACGCACAGCACCAGCCGCACAGCCCTCCATCTCAAAATCCCCACCGTAAATCTTAATAGGAGCAATCCAGCTTACGCGTTCGGAGATGTAGTCGGTAAAGTACTTGTCATTACTTACCCCACCGGTTAATACAATTCCATCTACCTTGCCCTTTAGTGCTGCAGCAAAACCGCCAATAGCCTTTGCTACCTGATAGGCCATTGCTTCATACACAATCTTAGCCCACTCATCGCCTGCTGTGATACGACGATCAATTTCTATTGCGTCATCGGTTCCAAGTAAGCCCATCAAGCCACCGGTCTTGCCGATAACTCCATCAACTTCTTTTTTGTCATGCGCCCCATCGAAGCACAGCTTTACCACCGGTTTCAGCGGCACATCACCCGAACGGTTTGGGGCGAAGGGTCCGGATCCTTCCAAAACGTCATTGGTATCAATCATGCGACCGTGATTATGCGCCGCAACGGACAGTCCGCCACCTATATGCGCCACAATGACGTTCACATCCTTATAGTCACGACCCAATTCATCTGCGCAGCGCATGGCGCATTCCTTTTGATTGAGGCAATGTACATGGCTTTTACGATAGACTCCAGGATATCCTGTAATACGCGCAACATCCTCGAGTTCGTCAGTATCAGGCTGATTGACTGCATACGCGGGCTTGCCCACCTGCTGCGCTAGATCATACAGAATGGGGGCACCCAGAATGGCAGGATGATTTACGCCGGCATTCAATACGTGATTGCACACCGTCTCATCAATCTTGAAAATACCACCCACAGTAGGACCCATGCTGCCGCAGTACCCCGAGAAGGCATCGATCTCAGAAAGAGCCACTCCATGTGCTTTCAGTTCATCCAAAATGCACTGGGTACGCCACTCGCGCTGATCAACAGCCTGGGGATATTTTGCCAGGTCCTCAGGAGAGTGTTTAATATTGGCCTTGAATACCTGCTTGTCGTCATCAAAGACTGCCACCTTCGTAGAGGTGGAACCTGGAGAAAGTGTAAGAATCCTGTAAGTCATTTCACATTCCTTTCTGTTTGAACCTCGACAGCACGACTGTCGAGAAATCCCTTAAAAATTCCCATCAACTACCCTGCACGTACTGGGCGTGGAAAGGACAAAGTCACCTGAGCTAAGACGAAGGCTTTGCTGCTTTACTAGCAATGACATACAAAATGAGTGAGGTTATATAACCCACAAGGACAAGTTGCACATAGGTGGAAAGCCAGGTATCAATCACACCTGAACCCGCCGTGTTAATCCAAGCCATCGTGAAAGAGATACACGTTACAAAAATCAAATTCTCAACGAACACCGAAAGCAGAGGACGAGCAATGCTGTTGGCAAGGGGCTTGCTCGCAAGGCGCCCAGCGGCCGGAACAGGCAAAATCAGCTGGAGGAGAACATTGGTAAAAAATGCACTTGCTGTACCCGGATACCATGTCTCAAAAGCGAACGATGCCCCTGAAAGAAATGTCGCTGAAGTATTGATAACAATGGCGAGCACCAAATCGCTCAAAATGATGCTAAGGGACCACTTTGTCATGGCCTGACGCATCCTCCTTTTCTTTTTTATGCGAACACGGTCTTATCTCGCGCCTCCAAAATCTCTTCAAGGCTTTCCGTAAGCTGACGACGCGCCTCCTGAACAAAATTTTTGGGGCGCGCCTTTACGGTGTCCAGCAGAGAAACAGCACGATAGGCTTCCACATCAGCTGCATCCTCGATATAGCCGTGATACATGCCCTCAACCGGATGCCATAAGGCAGGATTTCCTACCTGAGTTAGGCGATCATTGAGGCGTTTTGCCTGTCCAAAAAGTGAGTCACCCACCACAGGTCTCAGAGAAATCACCGGCAGAGCCGCCAAGTCATCATCGCTTGCAAAAACGGGTGAAATTCTTGGATTGTGCGGCTCGTCGTCGGCCACATACCACTCGTTAAACGCGGCCATCAAATCAAGGGGTAAATCTATATCGCGTGCCGTATCGGGATTAGCGGGTTCGTTTGCGTCAAGAAACGGATAGTGCAAAGCCATGCCAGCGATGTGGAAATCCGAACGCTGATAGCAGGTCATTGCGGCAGACAAGGCCAGATTTGCTCCCGCGCTATAACCCAACACATAGAATTGGCAGGGGTCAACAGAAAGCAATTCACCTCGCGCAACGCGTGCCATAGCATCCACTACATCTTCAAGGGCGGCCGGATACGGACACTCAGGTGCAAGACGATAATTAATTCCCACAACATGTACGTCAAAGGTATCACGCACGTACTCGCACAGTGCATCTTCTTTACGAGGATCACCAAGTGCAAAACCACCACCATGAATCTCAAATACCACAGGTTTGGGACCATCACTTTTAGCGGGATGGACCCAAAAGATTGTGCGATTCTCGGATCCCTCCCCTGCTTCGACCGCCTGGCCGAAGCAGGTCTTTGCATCAAGTGCCCGACACGTAGCTCTGCGCATATAACGCAGCACACTCGTGAGAGAATCTGCCGTACTCATCGTGCAGAGAGAACAAGCATCGCAATATCGCCCACAATTTCTTCAACCGTGGCACCGCGCGACGAATCAGCTACAGGGCATTTGAAGCCAGAAAGCGTATGTCCATAAGCAGACCCATGAGCAAAGCGCTGAATAAGCTTGACGGCAATATTGGCAGAGTTCAAATCGGGGAACACCAAAATATTGGCACGTCCTGCTACATCGCTCTCACGCTTGACCTTTTTCTGAGCCACCTTAGGATCGATAGCGGCATCGAGCTGGAATTCACCATCAACCAAAATGCCGGAGCGACGCTCGTGTACAAGAGCAATAGCCTCATTTACACGGTCAACGCTTTCGCCTGCACCCGATCCGGTCGTAGAAAACGAGAGGAAGCCTACGCGTGGTTCCCAGCCCATAAGAGCATGAACACCATCAGCAGCGGCAATAGCAATAGAGGCCAGCTCTGAAGCATTGGGTTCAGGATTAAGGCCGCAATCGGTAAAGCAAATCACGTTGCCTTCAGGACCCTCAAAACCCGGAGTTTCTACCAATGCAAGGATGCTGGGCACATCCACGCCCTCTTGCAGGCCGATAATAGTCTGGGCTGCCATAAGCACATCACCCGTAGTGTTAGTGTGACCGCAGAAAGTGCAGTCCACATCGCCCAATTCCTCCATCATCATCGCATAATACATGGGGTCTTTAATTTTACGACGACAGCCCTTAGCAGAAAGCAGACGCGCACCTTTTGCCATATAGCGCTCGGCCAGTGCATCAGCAGCTGCTTCATCGGTATTGTCAACAATTTCCATACCTTCAAGGGAGACCTTTGCCTCATAAGCAGTCTGCTCGATCACGTCTTTAGGGCTCACCAGCACAGGATAACCCACGCCATCATCAAGAACACGACGTGCTGCCAAAAGTGTATTGACGGCTTCACACTCAGGAAGCGCCACGCGCTTAGGGGCGCCTTTGGCATCTTCAATGAGTTTATCGATTAGCGTTGCCATATATCTTGCCCTTTCTCTTGCGTCTCCTATGGAGCCAGGGATGCGGCCGAACTGCTGCACCCGTTTTAATGCGCCGCACCCTCGGCTCCATTCCGCAACGCGGAATGGAGATATCAAGCATTACATGGACAGAGTGTCGTCCACGAACTGAGCTGCCTCTTGGAAGGTCTTTTTCTTGTTCAGCTCCATAAAGGGCACCTCAACCTCATACTCATCCTCAAGAGCAGAAGCAAACTGTACGATGTTGACCGACTTGCAGTGCAGATCCTCAACAAAGCGCGTATCGCCAGAAAGGCTGTCGCGATCCACGCCAAACAGATCAACGGCTTTATCTTTCAAAATCTCGATGACTTCTTCCTGAAATTCATTCATTGATATTGTTTCCTTTCGGATTGACTCTCTTTCGCGCAGTATCGCGCGAAGTTCCAGATCAAAGCAGCGCCCAATACCGGTACACTCACGCAAGCAGATGCTTATTACTCAAGCGTATTGAGCGCTGATTCTCAAAAGTAGTTGCTTCCTTTTCCAGCAATTCAAAAATTGAGCAATGATACTACGCTGCTTCAGGAACCGATTCGACGTGACTAGCAATTTGCTTGTCAGGGGTACAAGCAACAATGATGAGAGAAACAACGCAGACAACTGCACACGTGGGCATAATGGCAGTCTGGCCGAAAATAGACCCCGCAACTGACATTACTGACACGCCAGCAAAATTAAGGATGTTATAAACAACCTGAATAGGAGACCAGGCACTATCAAAGTCCTGTCGGCCAAATACGGTAGTTGTCATAGACATGCACATATTGGCGCAGCCCGAGATAGCAAACATCAACAGTCCGGCAGAGATGGCACATACAACAACGTTGGTGCCGGCAACGGCGACCAGCAATGCTGAAATGATCAAAACCGCAACGGCTATGACAGAAGTTTTCTTGCTACCAATTTTTTGGTCGATAACACCAATAAGATAATGTCCCAAAAGTCCTACGGGCCACATAGATGAAAGCAGGGTTACACCAAAGAGCTGGTCATGACCATATGCCATTAAGGTGGGAACTAAAAGTGAGATAACGCCACTTCCTGCTAGCATTGCCAGACCCCAGCCAAAGCCAATAAGCCAGGTCTGTGGAGTCTTGAGAACACGCTTAAGAGTCCAGGGGCTATTCTTCTTGTATTCTTGAGCGGCCACAAATTCCTTCTCAAGCTGTTCTCGTGTAATAGAACGGTCATTATCGGGATAAGCTCCTGCTTCTTCTGGATTGTTTTTCACAAAAAGCATCAGTACGGCCAGAATAAGACAAGCAACAGCACAGCCCCAAAACATGGCGCTGATTCCCCATGGAGAGCCCGCACATGCTAAAGCGATGGGATTAATGGTTGCACTGCAGATTGTCATACCGATAGTGGCAACACCCATGAAGATGCCCTTTTTATGCGGAAACCAGCTTGATCCCAACATGCCAAGACCAATAACAGCGTAGGCAGACATGCTGACGAAAAACAAGATGACGCCAACCGCATACATCATAAAGTTATTCATCAGAGCTACGATAACGAACGCTACAGCACTAAGAAGCAAACCGATTATGCAGACCAGGCGAGCGCCCTTCTTTTTGCCAAGAGCGCCAAAGGCAACAATACCAATAAGCGAAATCCAGCCACCCAATGTCACAATAAAGGACATGTCTGTCTGCTGCCAACCATATTGCTCGGTAAATATACCGAATAGCGTATTCGCGCCATTGGACCAGAAATTGTAGAAATAATAGAAGCACAAGCAGATGAGAGTAACACCCCACCCTTTTACACCCAAATTAGGAACCCATGAGCTTTGAGAAATTTTGGATGACATAATTTACCTCTCAATCTTTCACCTGGCCCCCAACACATAGGATGGGAGCCGGATGAAATAATTAGTTGCTAGCCGCGATAGATATAATCGCCTACCTGATATTTGGGGGGCACCACGGGAATCTGCAGATAGGAATCGAATTTACCGCCGGTGTGAATTACGTGCATGCCATCACCATTGTCGGTTGCATGATTCATGTCGCTATCGTGGAACCATTCGGTCTTGATGAAGCGACCCGCAATCACAATAGAGAGCTGTTCGCCCTTATGCCAGAAGCGGGAGTGCGGATAAAATTCAACATCTATAGGCACAATCTCACCGGGCTTGAAGCGCTCTTCCTTTTCGTGTGAATGCACAGGCTGGAAATCGCTTGCATACTTCGGATCGAGGTCGCGGTGGCTACAACGCAAGAATCCCCATGCGCCACGATATGGAGCACCCATCACGCGAATAGGCACATAATTGCCATCCTTATCGAGCTTAATAACCCAAGGGAACAGGTCCATGTTGTCGTAGCCACGACACTCAACGTGCAGATGTAATTTCATGAAGCCCGTAATCTCGGTATCCTCCGTAAAACGGAAGTTAAACGAGGTAGTCTCGGTCTTGGGGTCATACACAACCTCGGACTCATGAGCGAAGGGTTCATACGAAGCATTGCCCTCAGCCGCATTTAGATAAATTTTGCGGTACTCGGTGCGCTTAAGCGGGAACGATTCCTCGGGACGCTCAGAAGCATAATCGTACTCATAGGCATCCATGACATCGACGCGCACACGCGGGGTCATCTCCCAACCGTTATGGATGTCTTTGCAATAACGGTCAAAGAAACGCTTAACGTCCTCGAGATTCTCGGGCTTGTAACTATCCGGCCACTCGAAGTCACGATGGGCACGCATCCACTTCTTAGGAGAACGAATACGACGAAAGCCCTCGAAGGCACCACGCAGATGGTGGTGAACCCATCCTGCAGTAACGTAGGTAGGAATACGAATCTTATTCCAATCGACAATCTTGTCTTTGTAGTATGAATCCATCAAGGGATGCTCTTTAACATACTTTGGCGTATCCTCGATGTAGTTGTTCACTGCAAGAGAGTCAATAATATGCGTCTCGTAATCTGGATTGGGAATGCCACCGCAGTAATAAGATTCACGATACAAATCGCCCTGGCCTTCCCAGGCAGCCAGACACGCAAGATGTGGTGGACGCTGAGCGGCAATACGCCAGTGAGTCATACATACACCGGAATTGCCAATCATTGTCGCCTTACCGTTACACCAGTCCTGAGCGGTAACCCACTCGATAAAGTCATAGCCATCCTGGGCATCCTGTGTACCCCATAGATACACATCACCCTCAGAGTTGCCTATACCACGAGGGTCAACATTGGCTACCGCATAACCATTGGGACACCAATATCCCGGATCAGGTGCTTCAAATTTGGCATACTCAGAAACTGTCTTGGGCGGCACACCCATCAGCTGCCAAGAATCCATGCCTTCACTGGGATTTTTACCAAATGGAGCAAATACGCAGATAACAGGTACTTTTTGCTCGGTGACAGGACGATAGATGTCAGCGTAAATTTTCGTGCCGTCACGCAATACGCACGTTACATCGCGCTCGCAGATAACATTGGGAATCTCAGTCATGTAGGTATGCGGATTGTACGGTGCGCAGTAACCCATCGTGGCCATCATTTCGCCATCGCCTGGATCACCTGCCTCTCGCAGATTGCGCTTGATCTCCTCCAGCTCTTCGCGGGATTTGCCAGGATTACCCTTTGCAAAGGGAACCTGGAATTCCTCGCCGTCGAAGGTTATCGTCTTGAAAATACCCGAATACGTGTCAGACATTCCAAACTCCTTCCTTGGCCAAACCTCTCCTTATAGGCGCGCCCTACACTTTGAGGTTGTTTGCAGGAATATTCTGCAAAGCGAAAGGAACTCTGTAATTGTGCTGGAATACAAATCTTTAATGAACTTTATCTATCTTTACCATTACCGATGGCCAGCGCAAGCACCGTATTTCAGTGAAAACACCTACATTAAGTATTGCTTAGATAAGCCTTCTTATGCTTATATACCCGTAAGCAACGAGAGAAGGAGCTCGGTAAACATGGACTTGGAAGAATTACTTTCTATCCTGGACTGCAGCACAATTCAAATTGTTGCCAAAGGAGTACCAAAAAAGAAATTCTCCGCCGTATCAATTAGAGGGATGGGAGGAAATTTCTATTCCGCCCCTATCAAAACCACCGATATAACCTTTGCAGATATATCCTATTTTAATAAGCTTCCCTCTTCATCTCTTAAGGATGCGGCGTTCTTTTTGTTTACAGACGAGCCCCTTAAACCCCTTTCAAGCAACGCATTTATAGCAACGATAAAAAATCGCGCTGATTGGTTCAGTGCAATCGAAACAATCGATGAAGAATTTCGTATTCTTCAGCAAAAGACCGAGCAGATTCTTCATCTCACTTTTTTAGCCAATCGCAACGTGTCCCTTACCAGCATCGTAAATGAGGCAGCTGATATCGTGGGCGCACCGGCCTCACTTCTGGATAATTCGCTCTCATTTCTTGCCTGCTCAGACGATTTTCCCTTTTATGTAGCTCTCGGCAACGAAAAGACAACGGGCCTTTTGCCTGACGCTGCCCTGCCCCTTCTTAAGGCGCGCAGTCTCGTTAACCCGCAAAAACCATTTCCGCCTGTAGTATTTGATTGGAAGGCCCCCGACGGCACAATCAAAACCAATCATTTTTGCCTCATCCATAGCAGAGACACCATTCTTGGATCACTGAGTTTTCATACGGCGGATGGGCATCTTAGGCAAAGTCGCCAGGATATGATTCCTGCCATTGCTCAGATTATCAGTATCTATCTATCGCGCAGCAATGCGCTCCTTCTCAATAAGTCACTCTATTATGCGCACCTGTTCAAACAGCTTGAAGAAGGAACACTCACGCAAAGCAGAGAGCAAATCGAAACGCGCTTCTCACTTTTTGGCTATGAGCTCAAGCAATTCCTTCATATCTTTGTCGTGGACTTTTCCCGTGAGTTTTTACCATCAGAACATGTGCGATCCTTAGCAGAGCAAATTCACCCCTATATTCACAATAGCGTGTATACCATAGGCGAAACCGATATCGTATTTTTATCCAGTAGTGATGAAATTCTTGCAGAAGGTGATTTTGATCCCAAACTCGAACGTATATTTGATAACTCCACTATCACTGTGGGGATATCGAGTGTATATATGAACCCCAAGCACACGCCGTCATACATCAATGAAGCAAAGCGCGCCAATATAACGGGACATAAGATTGACCCTAATAAGCATGTTTTTCCTTTTGAACGGTATCGTCTTTTAGATCTTGCAGCCAACGTCATAGACAATAAAACACTCTACTCCTATCGTTTTCCGCCACTCATGCATATCATTGACTATGACTCAAAGCACAACACGCACCTTGCCTACACGCTTTACGAATATTTACAGAATCCTACACACCCTACCGATGTTGCCAAACGACTCTACATCCACAAAAATACCCTGTACTATCGATTAGAAAAGATACGTGAAATTATGGGGCAGGATTTCAAAGATGCCGAAACCATTGCGTCCATTCAAATGACATTTCATGTCCTCCGTATTCAGAACCGATTCGAAAAACTGGTGGTACGACCAAAACATCCTGCGCATACATCGACTTTCAGCCATGCTGCAAAGGCTACATATCCCTGGTCTATCGTAAAGGAACAATCATGATTATTGGGATAGGAATTGACATTTTAGACCACAGCCAACTGCAAAGCCTCGATCTGGATAGCGATCCGTTTTTTACCTACACCTTCTCAGATGCAGAACGTCAAGAGGCAAGCAAAAATGATAATCCTCTCCGCTATTTTGCGGGTCGCTTTTGTGTGAAAGAGGCCGCAATAAAAGCATTCAACGGTTTTGCAGAACGTGCTGATATGCATGACATAGAAACGCTCACGGGTAAAGATGGCATACCTGAGATACACATGAAAGGAAGTTTAGCCAATGCACTACCAGAGGCCATACGTATTCATGTATCAATCTCTCATGAAAGCCACACAAGCATTGCTCTAGTAATCGGTGAAATACCCGATTAACGCAATGTTGCATCTACTGTTTCTACCACCTTCGCCCTCTCGCTTGGGGTGATGGAGGACTGGAAAGCTTTGCTCATGCCATCACTATTGTCATGGAAATAGTGGCTGCTGTAGTCATTCTGCTTTGTACGGGGGTATTTGCCTAAGGACCGCAAAATTACCGTAATCGCATTTCATGACTTCACCCAGAACGTGTTCCGATGACTTTAGCCAACTTTTTAACGTAACGTCAACACGCGGAGGCATACGGAGAGTTTTGAGAAAAAGCCTGATACAATTCTAATAAATCCTTTTTCATATCGCGCATTCGCGGCATGGAGCCGACACCTAGGGGGTGCACGTGTCCCATCTACCCGCTCTCATTTTTGACCTTGCTTTTCTTCTT
>CAZOKL010000077.1:0-10599 GCA_964580305.1 uncultured Bacteroides sp. | reverse complement strand
TTTACAGGGCTTGCCACTAAAGAGTACGATGGGCCAGTTCATGGATTCAAGAGGACGAGGGAGGGGAACAGTGTCCAATATGGAACAAAATCTGCTTCGCAAACAGTACAACACATTGCAACATATCTCTACGATGAAGAGGCTGAGCGTAAAATAGCATTTACGACACAGCCTCTTCCTTCTATCAAAGTGACTAAAGTTCTTATTTCGGCAAGTTGAAGGCAACAGTCATCTCTTTCATCTGCTCTTGAGTCATGCCGTCCGGTTCGAAGCCCATACACTTGGCATTGATGTAGATCTGAGCCGACTTGGTGAGTACGTCAATCTGATCGAATGCCGTCATGGCATCTTCACCAATGGCGAACACACCGTGTTTCTCCCACATCACTACGTCATAGTCTTCCAATTCCTTAAGCGTGGCCTCTGCCAGTTCCACCGACCCCGGGAGTTTGTAGGGAATGATACCCAAGCCTTTCGGGCAAAAAGCTTTCGTCTCGGGAATCATGCTCCACAGCAAGTTAGTGAGCACGTCTTTCTCTAAAAATTTATTTGTGTGACTCATGGAAATAAGTTCGATGGGATGCGTGTGTACGGTGGCACGATAGTTCGAACCGGAACCGATAAGCCAGTTGTGCACGCTCAGATGTGAGGGCAACTCGGATGTGGGACGCACGGGATTGTCGGCAATGATAACATAACTGGCACAGTCGTCCAAGATGCGGATGACTGAACCATTTTCCATCGGCCATCGAGCCAAGTCACGCATGCGCATGTTCGTACCCTTGCAATAGAAATAACACCCCTTCAAGTTGGGCAGCGTGGCACCGATGGATTTCACTTCACTGATGGGTGCCATCTGGCGTATTTCGTCATCGACAAACTCTGTAATATTAATGGTAATGTTGCCACCATTGCGCTCGGCCCAGCCTTTTTGCCACAAGTAGCCAGCCACTTCGGCCACCTTGCCCACTTCTTTGGCAAGTGCCGGACGTCCTTCAAGAATTGATTTCATAATCATTATATTTTTATGGGTCATCTCTTTCCTCTTTTTCGAAAACTTCAAAAACAAAGGGATTCAAAGGCCCTATTTTACATTATTATTCATTAAACAGATAAAAAAACAAAAACTCCTTTCTGGAAGGTTGGAGACATTCTTTATCCCAATAGTTGCGGAAGGAATGACGAGATGATGAGCACCACCAGTCCCACCATGAGGACGACAATGGTGCGCGAGGTACAACCCTTCCATTCTTTCAAGATGATGCCCCACACGTTTGAGAAAGTCACGTTGAGTGCCATCAGGATGCAGAAAGCAAACGTGGTCAACACAGGCGACTCGGTGAGAAAGCCTTTACCCAAAGCCAGTCCGAAAAACTGACTGTACCACAATGCCCCAGCAAGGGTACAAAACAAGAGATTGTTGCCCCACACAGCACCCTTGCGATAGTCTGTCCATGTGCGGTTTTTCTGGTTCTGGTAAAAACAGTAGGCAGCGTTGGTCAAGAATCCACCCAATGTGACAAGGAATGTGGCAGGCAATGTCTTGAACATGTCAGCCGATTCCTCGAAGTGAATGGAAGAGCCAAACTCCAACCCGACATTGAAACAGCCGCTCATGAAGCCTGCCAGCAATGCGATGGCAATGCCTTTAGGAAAATTGAAGTCCTTCACTGCTGCTTTCTTTTCCTCCTCACTCAGACTTTGTGCTTTCATGCTGCCAGCTACACCAATGATGGCAATACCCACCAGTGTCACCACTACACCGATGATGACCGACGCTGTGAGTTTCTCCAGATGATGCGCTTCAGGATAGAAAATGTTAAGCATCACAGGTGCCAAGATGGTGCCCAGGCCAGCACACGTGCCGAGCGAGATGCTCTGTCCCAAAGCCACACCCAGATAACGCATGGAAAGACCGAACGTCAGTCCGCCCACACCCCACAACACGCCAAAGAGCATTGTCATGGCGATATCCAGTCCGCGTGCTCCGGCAAAGAGTTCGCTCAAGCTGTGTCCTTCCGGAACTGCCAGGAGAGCACCCAAGAAAGGGAACACCAGCCATGCAAACACGCCCTGCACAATCCAGTATGACTCCCAGCTCCATTGCTTGATTTTGTTGATAGGAACATAGCAGCTTGACTGACAGAACGCTCCGATGGCAATTATCAATAGTCCGATTACAATGTCCATAATTCAGATAGAATCAAAGGTTAGTGACGAAACCGGTTCGTCATTAACCTTTATAAATTCATAGGAACGAAAGTAATTATCTCTTGGAAGTCACCTCAGCTTCGTACTTCTCGATTTCAGGAATGAACTCTTCGCCCACGGGCACATTGTTCTTCAAGCAGAACATATCCCACACGGCATTCCAAGGCAGTGACTTGGCTTCTTCGAGCAATGCCAGGCGTTCGAAACCCTGGTCGTTTGCTTCGTATTCGCGAAGTTTGGCCAACGGTTCGAGCAGGGCACGGGTCATGCACTTCTGGGCAGCACGGCTACCAATGACATATGCACCAATGCGGTTAATAGAAGCATCGAAGTAGTCAAGGCCATAGTGTACACGGTCGAGAGCGCCGGCGCGAACGATTTCACTGAAGAGTTCCATTGTCGAATCGTCCATGATGGTCACGTGGTCGCTATCCCAACGGATGGGACGGCTCACGTGCAACATCAGTTCAGGCACGAAGAGCAGCAGGGAAGAAACCTTGTCGGCTACGCTTTCCGTCGGGTGGAAGTGACCGGTGTCAAGCGTGATGAGCTTCTGGTGTTGGACACCGTAGCCGATGTAGAAGTCGTTTGAACCCACGGTGAAGCTTTCCAGACCGATGCCGAACACTTTAGACTCGATGCAGTCTTTCATGTTCTTGTATTCGGTAGCAAAAATCTGGTCGAGCGAGTCTTTCAGCAAGGCACGATATTTCAGACGGTCGACGGTGATGTCCTTGCTGCCATCATGCACCCAGAGGTTCATGATGCAGGGGTCGCCCTGTGCTTCACCCATGGCTTCGGCCACGGCACGACAACGCTTCGTGTGTTCAATCCAGAAATTGCGGATGCCTTCATCGGGATTGGCCAGTGACAGGTTGCCACTCTTCGGGTGAGAGAACGAAGTGGAGTTGAAGTCGAGCTTCATGTTGTGCTCCTTGCCCCATTCTATCCAGCTCTGGAAGTGCTTGGGCTCCACCTGGTCACGGTCAACAGGTTGTCCTTGGAAATCGCCATAGATTTCATGCAAATTCAAACGGTGCGTTCCGGGGATGTAGGAAGCAGCCTTCAGAATGTCCTGACGCAGCTCGTCAATGTTGCGTGCGCGACCGGGATAGTTGCCGGTTGCCTGGATGCCACCGGTCAGCGAACCTGAACCAACTTCAAACCCAATCACGTCATCAGCCTGCCAGCAATGCAATGACAGATGGAAATCCTGCATCTGTTCCAACACTTTGTCGGTGTCCACACCAACAGCAGCATAGCGCTCTTTGGCTATGTCATACGCTTTCTTTACAAGTTCTTCTTTCATGATGTTTTCTTGATATTAAAGTATTCTTTATTTCTTTTCTTTAGATGTCTTCTCGATAACAAGCCAGGTATTTTTCATACGCAGCCGCCCACTCGTCGGCATCGGCGGGCTGGAACTCTGACAACTCGATGGAAGTAGCTATCATGTCACGCATCTCTTGCATGGTGCCGACCAGGCCGAAGGCTTTTGCCTGAAGCATGATGTTGCCCAAAGCCGTACCTTCTGACGGACCGGCCGTCACGGGAACACCCACAGCATTGCAGGTGAACTGATTCAGCAGGTTGTTGCGCGAGCCGCCTCCGATGACATGCAGACGGTCGATGTTGAACGGTGCCATCGACTGCAGATAACCGAACACCTGACGATAGCGCAAAGCCAGACTGTCGAAGATGCAGCGGGTCAGTTCGCCACACGTCTCCAGCTTCGGCTGACCGGTCTTCTCGCAATACATCTGGATGGCTTCCACCATCGACGACGGATTGGCAAAGCAGGGTGCATCGGGATTGATGATGCTGCGATAAGCCGGTGCGGCCAGTGCGGCATCGATGAGTTCCGCATAGGAATAGTTATTCGTGACTTCCCACTCCTTGCGGCAACGCTCCAGCAGCCACATGCCGCAAATGTTCTTCAGGAAGCGGGTTGTGCCTTCTACTCCACCCTCATTGGTGAAGTTCTTCTCGTAGCTCTCCTTATTTATAATGGCATCTTTCACCTCGATGCCCATGAGTGACCACGTGCCGGAACTCAGGTAAGCGAAGTTTTCGTCGTGTGCGGGGACGGCTGCCACAGCAGATGCCGTGTCATGTCCGGCCACGGCAATCACGGGCACGGCACCAAGTCCTGTCATGCGTTGCACTTCTTCACTCAGCACACCGACCTTCTCGCCGGGGAATACGAAACGTCCAAACTGTTCTTCCTTCACATCCACCACGTCAAGGAGTTCTTTCTCAAAACGTTTCGTGCGCGGATTAAGCATTTGCGACGTCGAAGCGATGGTGTATTCCGTCACCATCTGGCCCGTGAGCAGATAGGACAGCGCATCGGGTATGAACAGAATCTTGTCAGCAGCCTCCAGAGCCGAGCAATGGTTGCGGCGCAACGTGGAAAGTTGGAAAAGCGAATTGAAGTTCATGAACTGGATGCCGGTGATGTCATAAACACGCTCCCGCGGCACATGGGTGAAAAACTCTTCGGGAGCGCCCACTGTGTGTGGGTCACGATAGCAGTACGGGCTGCGCAGGATGCCTCCGTCCTTGCCGAACATCACGAAGTCCACTCCCCAGGTGTCAATGCCGATGGACTGAATCTTGATGTTCTCACGGGCCACTTTCTGCAAGCCTTTGATGATTTCATGATAGAGCGCATAGATGTCCCAGTAATAGTGACCTCCGGTCTCGATAATATTGTTAGGGAAACGGGTCAGTTCCGTCAGCGCAATCTTATTCTTGCACACGGTGCCCAGAATGGTTCTTCCGCTGGTAGCTCCCAAGTCTACAGCAAAAAAGTTCATGTTTTCCATATCTAAATTATACAGTTGTTTAAGGATAAGGTTTTACAACACTATCAAACATGTAACAAATGTACGGAATTATTTCAAATCAGCACTTTCTTTTGAGCAATTTTATGATGTTTTCCTCGAAAAGCATCAAGACGGACAGTTTGTTTCCTTTCACCGCGTCGGATTGGAAGGTTTTCATCCGGATGTCCTGCACGTAGATGTCACCCCCGAACAAAGTCGTCACAACAAGCCTTTCATCAGCCTGTCATCGCCCATAGAGACTAGCCGACCTTACCCTCTACTCCGTCCGAGAGCGGACTAGAGGGTAAGGTTACGCGCTCTCTATAGGGCTCTTCCTCAGTTTTGGCAATGCATAATAATTATGCATAAACATAAAATAATTCCTTCCACCATGCATCATATTGCAAATAATAACTACATTTGCACCGTTTTTTAGAATATATATGCAATGAAGAACAAGACGAGCCGACTGGACTCAATCAAGATTATCATCTCGACAAAGGAAATTGGGAGTCAGGAAGAATTGCTCAGGGAACTCGAGGCTGAAGGCTACAGCCTGACACAGGCCACCTTGTCAAGAGACCTCAAGCAACTGAAAGTGGCGAAAGCAGCCAGCGTGAGTGGAAAATATATTTACGTGCTGCCCAACAACACGCTTTACAAACGCGTGTCCGACCCCCACCCCATCGCCAACATGCCTATATCCAACGGATTCATCTCGCTCCGCTTCTCGGGAAACATAGCCATCATTCGCACACGCCCGGGCTATGCCAGCAGCATCGCCTATGACATAGACAACGGCAATATCACCGAAATTATCGGCACCATAGCGGGCGACGACACCATCATGATGGTGCTCGACGAAGGCGTGACACGCACGGAACTGGTGCGTTCACTGAGGCGCATCATTCCCAACGTGCATTATTAAACCCACAGACACTGAACAAAGTATTATAAGCAAAAGATTTCATTTAAAGAAATAGAAAAATGACAATGGACGAAATAGATGTCATGGTCGCCGATGCCTCACACGAGGCATATGTCGACACAATACTGGAAACAATCACGGCTGCGGCCAAAGTCCGTGGCACAGGCATTGCTAAACGTACACATGAATATGTAGCTCAGAAGATGAAAGAAGGCAAAGCCATCATTGCCCTCCACGGCGACGAGTTTGCAGGATTCTGCTACATCGAAAGTTGGGGCAACAAACAATACGTGGCCAACTCCGGCCTGATTGTCGTGGAGAAGTTCAGAGGGCAGGGACTGGCCAAGCGCATCAAACGGGCCGCCTTCACCCTCTCACGCCTGCGCTGGCCGCACGCGAAGCTGTTCGGGCTCACCAGCGGCGGAGCCGTGATGAAAATCAACACAGAGTTGGGTTATGTGCCCGTGCCTTTTTCAGAACTGACCGACGATGAAGCTTTCTGGAAAGGCTGCGAAGGATGTTGCAATCACGACGTGCTGGAACGCACGAACCGACGTTACTGCATCTGCACTGCCATGCTCTATGACCCGGAAAAACACACAGAAAACAATCAAACAACGAAATAATAACAAAACGAATTTAACACACACTCATACGACTATGGAAGAGAAGAAGAAAAAAGTAGTGGTGGCCTTCAGTGGCGGACTGGACACCTCGTTCACCGTGATGTATCTGGCCAAGGAAAAAGGTTATGAAGTCCACGCTGCCTGCGCCAACACAGGCGGATTCAGCGACGAACAACTGCGCAAGAATGAAGAAAATGCCTACAAACTGGGCGCAACGAAGTATGTCACCATTGACGTGACACAGGAATATTACGAAAAGAGCTTGAAATACATGGTATTCGGCAATGTGTTACGTAACGGCACCTATCCCATTTCGGTCAGCTCGGAACGCATCTTCCAGGCATTGGCCATCGCACGCTATGCCAACGAAATCGGTGCACATGCCATCGCCCACGGCTCGACAGGAGCAGGCAACGACCAGGTGCGTTTCGACATGACTTTCCTCGTACTCGCTCCGGGAGTGGAAATCATCACTCTGACACGTGACATGGCACTCAGCCGTGAACAGGAAATCAACTATCTGAAAGAGCACGGCTTCGAAGCTGACTTCACTAAGTTGAAATATTCCTATAATGTAGGTCTGTGGGGCACGTCCATCTGCGGAGGTGAAATTCTCGACTCTAAACAGGGATTGCCTGAAAGCGCCTACCTGAAACAAGTGACCAAGCATGGCAGCGAAGAGCTTCGGCTTGAATTTAAAGAAGGAGAACTCCACGCCGTCAATGGAGAAGTGTTTGCCGACAAGGTGAAGGCCATTCAGCGCGTGGAGGAAATCGGCGCCCCCTATGGCATAGGCCGCGACATGCACGTTGGCGACACCATCATTGGCATTAAGGGCCGCGTGGGTTTTGAAGCTGCCGCCCCGATGCTCATCATTGGTGCACACCGTTTCCTGGAAAAATACACATTGAGCAAATGGCAACAATACTGGAAAGACCAAGTGGCCAACTGGTATGGCATGTTCCTGCACGAGAGCCAATATTTGGAACCCGTGATGCGCGACATCGAAGCAATGCTCACAAGCTCGCAACGCAACGTAAACGGAACTGTCATCCTCGAACTCCGCCCGCTGTCTTTCTCAACCGTCGGCGTAGACTCCCCCGACGATTTGGTGAAAAACAAGTTTGGCGAATATGGTGAAATGCAAAAGGGCTGGACGGCCGAAGATGCCAAGGGCTTCATCAAAGTGCAGTCGACCCCGCTACGTGCTTATTACAGCGTTCACAAAAACGAGGAAAACGTATAATATATGGGGAACAGACGACTGACACGCACACAAAATGATTGTATGATTGCCGGTGTATGCGGCGGGTTGGCACACTTTTTCGGGCTTGACCCTTCGCTGGTGCGCATCGCGTATGTGTTCCTGACACTATTCACTGCATTTTGCGGGGGCATCGTTTACGTCATTATGTGGCTCATCGTTCCTCAAGAAGACTCTTTATCATGATTAAAGTAGGAATTATCGGCGGAGCTGGCTATACGGCTGGCGAACTCATCCGCCTGCTCATCAACCACCCTGACACGGAAATCGTGTTTGTGCACAGTAACAGTCATGCCGGATGTAAGATTACAGAAGTGCATGAAGGCTTGTATGGTGAAACTGACCTGATCTTTACTGATACTCTGGCATTCGATGCCATCGATGTGCTTTTCTTCTGTACGGCTCATGGCGACACTCGTCGTTTCATGGAGAGCCACAACCTGCCCGACGAGCTACGCATCATTGACCTGTCAATGGACTACCGCATCAAATCCGACGACCATGACTTTATTTACGGTCTGCCGGAACTGAACCGCCGCACCATCTGCCGGAGCAAGCATGTGGCTAATCCGGGTTGTTTTGCCACGTGCATTCAATTGGGCTTGCTTCCGCTGGCCAAACACTTGATGCTCAACGACGACATCTCCGTTAATGCCATCACCGGCTCGACCGGTGCGGGTGTGAAACCGGGGGCAACCAGCCATTTCAGTTGGCGTAATAACAATATCAGCGTTTACAAGGCTTTCGAACACCAACACGTGCCCGAAATCAAACAGTCGCTCCGTCAACTGCAGAACAGCTTTAACTCGGAAATAGACTTCATCCCCTACCGCGGTGACTTCCCGCGCGGCATCTTTGCCACACTGGTGGTGAAAACGCAGGTGGCACTGGAAGAAATCGAGCGTATGTATGAGGAGTATTACGCTGAGGATTCTTTCGTGCACATCGTGAAGGAAAACATCGATTTGAAACAGGTGGTGAACACTAACAAATGTCTCATCCACCTGGAGAAGCACAGAGACAAACTGCTTGTCATCTCCTGCATTGACAATCTCCTGAAAGGTGCCAGCGGACAAGCCGTGCACAACATGAACCTCATGTTCAACCTTGAAGAGACCGTTGGCCTCCGGTTGAAGCCATCGGCTTTTTAGCATACAAATCTTCTGACGTAAGACAACACGAATGACGCAGATTGTTATTCCTCTATCTGCGCCATCGTGTTAATCTGCATCTATAAAATTACTTCTTTAATTCTTCATTAAAATGAATTTATTCGACGTCTATCCTTTATTCGATATTAAGATAGTAAAAGGCAAGGGTTGCCACGTGTGGGATGACCACGGCACGGAATATCTTGACCTCTATGGCGGACATGCCGTCATCTCCATCGGACATGCACATCCGCACTATGTGGAAGCTGTCAGTCAACAGGTGGCTACACTGGGTTTCTACTCCAACTCAGTCATCAATACATTGCAGCAACAACTGGCCGAACGTTTGGGCAAGGCTTGCGGGTATGAAGACTATAGCCTTTTCCTTATCAACTCCGGCGCGGAAGCCAACGAGAATGCCCTCAAACTGGCTTCGTTTCACAATGGGCGCACCCGTGTTGTTTCATTCGGTAAAGCCTTCCACGGACGCACATCACTGGCAGTGGAAGCAACCGACAATCCGAAAATCATTGCTCCCATCAACAACAACGGTCACGTGACCTATCTTGAACTGAACAATCTTGATGCCGCGCGCGCAGAACTGGAAAAAGGAGACGTCTGTGCCGTCATCATCGAAGGCATACAAGGGGTGGGCGGCATACGCATTCCTGAAGTTGACTTCCTGAAAGGATTACGTGCCTTGTGTGACGAGACCGGCACAGTGCTTATCCTTGACGAGATACAATCCGGCTACGGGCGTAGCGGGCGCTTCTTCGCCCATCAATATGCCGGCATACGTCCTGACCTCATCACCGTGGCCAAAGGCATTGCCAACGGTTTTCCCATGGGCGGCGTGCTCATCAGTCCGAAGTTCAAGCCCGTTTACGGACAGCTGGGCACCACTTTCGGGGGCAACCATTTGGGATGCGCCGCAGCTTTAGCCGTGCTGGATGTGATGGAAAGCGAGCATCTGGTGGAGAATGCAGCCCGCGTGGGCGCACATCTGCTCCAGGAACTCCGCGCTCTGCCCGGCATCAAGGAGTTGCGTGGCGAGGGACTGATGATTGGCATCGAGTTTGCCGAGCCTGTACAAGAATTGCGCCGACGGCTCATCTTCGAACAACATGTGTTCACCGGTGCCAGCGGCACGAATACCATTCGTTTATTGCCGCCTCTCTGCCTCAGCATGGACGAAGCCAACGACTTCATCCATCGCTTCAAACAGTGTCTTTGAGGTCAAAACCTCGATGCTCAAGCAGCGAATATTCATGGAATTTTAAATGCCCCTTGCAAGAAACCCACTCCGGCATCTCTTGCAAGGGGCATTGATATTACTTACGCCACACCTATATTCCGGGCAGACCTTATATATCCCCGCATGAAAACAAAAAAAGCCGAGCTTGAAAACTCGACTTTCTGTTTTTGTGGGCGTTGAGGGATTCGAACCCCCGACCCTCTGCTTGTAAGGCAGATGCTCTGAACCAGCTGAGCTAAACGCCCGATACTTTTCTGAGAAACAAAAGACCTGAAATTTTGTTTTGTGGGCGTTGAGGGATTCGAACCCCCGACCCTCTGCTTGTAAGGCAGATGC